>NZ_JBHYKH010000053.1:3250-26034 GCF_042741275.1 Streptomyces sp. NPDC058964 | reverse complement strand
GTGGCTTGGGGGGGTCCCCCAGGGGGGGGTCACCCAACCCCCCCCCCCCGGGGGGGTGTTAATCCCCCCCCCGGGCTTTCCTCCCCCCCCCCGGGGCCCACCCCCCCCCCCCCTTGACCAGGTGAAATTCCTGGACCGACGGTTAAAGTCCGGATGGGAGGCAGTGCGCGGCGGGCGGGCATGCACCTGTGCGAGCCGCCGTATCTGGGCTCGTCCGCTGCCGGACGGGTCCCTTTCGGCAGCGGCAGAGTTCACGGTGTTGCTCACCCGTACATTCTGTCGTCATCGACAGGCCCCGGAGTCCGTGCCCTATTGAGGCAGGAGGACCCGGGAAGTGTTCACCGGAATCGTCGAAGAGCTGGGTGAGGTCACCGCCGTCGAGAATCTCGGCGACGCCTCCCGCTTCCGACTGCGTGGCCCCGTCGTGACCGAGGGCGCGCAGCACGGCGACTCCATCGCCGTGAACGGGGTCTGTCTCACCGTCGTGGAGCACGAGGGCGACGAGTTCACCGCCGACGTCATGGCCGAGACCCTGGACCGCTCCAGCCTGGGCGTCCTCACCGTCGGCTCCCGCGTCAACCTGGAGCGCCCCACCGCGGTGGGCGCGCGCCTCGGCGGGCACATCGTGCAGGGGCACGTGGACGGCACCGGCCGGGTACTGGAGCGCAAGCCGTCCGAGAACTGGGAGATCGTGAAGGTCTCGCTGCCCGCGGACCTCGCCCGCTACGTCGTCGAGAAGGGCTCCATCACCGTCGACGGCATCAGCCTCACCGTCGTCGAGGCCGGCCCGGACTACTTCACCGTCAGCCTCATCCCCACCACCCTCGCCCTGACCACGCTCGGCCTCAAGCAGCCAGGCGACCCGGTCAACCTCGAGGTCGACGTCATCGCCAAGTACGTCGAGCGCCTGCTCGCCGCCGGTCAGGGGGCCGACCGGTGAACCGGCTCAACACCGAGGCCTTCGTCCTGTTCGGCCAGCACATCCTCTGGTCGGACATGATCGGCAACATACTCGGCCTCATCGCTCTCGCCCTCGGCTGGCGGCGCTCCCTGCTGAGCTGGCCGGTGCAGTTCGCCTCCGGCCTCATCCTCTTCGGCGCCTTCTACGGCCATCTCACCGGTAGCGCCGGCAAGCAGGTCGTCGTCATGCTCGTCGCCCTGTACGGCTGGTGGCAGTGGAACCGCAGCAAGGGCCGGACCGAAGACGGCGGCGACGGCCACATCGTCCCGCGCTTCGCCACCCGGACCGAGCGCGCGGCGATGGCCGGCGCCGCGGCCGCCGGTACGGTGGCGGTGGCGCTGCTCTTCGAGGCGTACCCCAGCCTCTCCTGGGACCCCTGGCCCGACGCCTACATCTTCGTCGGCACCGTCGTCGCCATGTACGCCCAGGCGCGCGGCATGGTCGAGTTCTGGATCGCCTGGCTCCTGGTCGACCTGGTCGGCGTCCCCCTGAACTTCGCCAACGGCTACGCCTTCTCCGGTTTCGTCTACGTCATCTACGGCGCACTCGTCCTGTGGGGCATGCGCGACTGGTGGCTGCGCTCCCGCCAGGGCTCGCAGCCCGCTCTGGAAGGAGCGCCGGCATGAGCGCTGCACCGATCCTGTACAGCACCGAAGGCATCGAGGACTTCACCCTCGACCCCGTCGAGCAGGCCATCGCCGACATCGCGGCGGGCCGCCCGATCGTGGTCGTCGACGACGAGGACCGGGAGAACGAGGGCGACCTCGTCGTGGCCGCCGAGAAGGCCACCCCCGAGATCGTCGCCTTCATGATGAGCGAGTGCCGCGGACTGATCTGCGCCCCCATGGAGGGCGAGGAGCTGGACCGGCTGCGGCTGCCGCAGATGGTCGAGGACAACACCGAGTCGATGAAGACCGCGTTCACGGTCTCCGTGGACGCCTCCGCCGCGCACGGCGTGAGCACCGGCATCTCGGCCGCCGACCGCGCCACCACGCTCCAGCTGCTCGCGAGCGGCACCGCGGAGCCCACCGACTTCGTCCGCCCCGGCCACGTCTTCCCGCTGCGCGCCAGGCCCGGCGGCGTCCTGGTCCGTAACGGCCACACGGAGGCGGCCGTCGACCTCGCCCGCCTCGCGGGTCTGCGCCCGGCGGGCGCGATCGTCGAGATCGCCGGCGAGGACGGCCGCATGCTGCGCCTGCCCGAGCTGATCCCGTTCGCCCGCAAGCACGGCCTGACGATCATCTCCATCGAGGACCTGATCGCCTACCGCCGTGACGCCGAGCCCACCGTCCGCCGTGAGGCCGAGGTCCACCTGCCCACGAAGCACGGCACGTTCACGGCGTACGGCTACCGCTCCGCCGCCGACGGTGTCGAGCACGTCGCGCTCGTGCACGGCGAGATCGGCGACGGCGAGGACGTCCTCGTCCGCGTCCACTCCGAATGCCTCACCGGTGACGTCTTCGGCTCCGCGCGCTGCGACTGCGGCCCCCAGCTGGACGCCTCGCTCGAGCGCATCCAGGAGGAGGGCCGGGGAGTCGTCGTGTACCTGCGCGGGCACGAGGGCCGCGGCATCGGCCTGCTGTCCAAGCTGCGTGCCTACGAGCTGCAGGAGCAGGGTCACGACACCCTCGACGCCAACCTGGAACTCGGCCTGCCCGCCGACGCCCGCGACTACGGCGCCGGCGCGCGGATCCTGACCGACCTCGGCGTCCGCAGCCTGCGCCTGATGACCAACAACCCCGAGAAGACCGACGCGCTGCTGCGCCACGGGCTCAAGGTCACCGGCCGCGAGCCGATGCCCGTACAGGCGGGCGAGCACAACCTCCGCTACCTGCGCACCAAGCGGGACCGGATGGGACACGACCTGCCCTGGCTGGACACACCGACCGCGGCCGCTTCCGTGCCCGCGCCGGTGTCCACCTGCGGCAACCAGTAAGAAAGCACTGAGGGAGAGACGTGAGCGGCAAGGGTGCACCGGAACTGTCCGTACGCAACGCGAGCGACCTGCGGGTCGCCGTCATCGCGGCGCAGTGGCACGAGAAGGTGATGGACGGTCTGGTGGACGGCGCGCTGCGCGCCCTGCACGACCTGGGGATCGACGAGCCGACCCTGCTGCGGGTCCCGGGCAGCTGGGAGCTCCCGGTCGCGGCCAAGGTCCTCGCGGGCCGCGGCTACGACGCCGTCGTCGCGCTCGGCGTCGTCATCCGGGGTGGCACTCCCCACTTCGACTACGTGTGCCAGGGCGTCACCCAGGGCCTCACCCAGGTCTCCGTGGAGACCGGCGTGCCCGTCGGCTTCGGCCTGCTCACCTGTGACACCGAGGAGCAGGCCCTGGACCGAGCCGGCCTGGAGGGCTCCAACGAGGACAAGGGGCACGAGGCGGTGACGGCGGCGGTGGCGACCGCGGCCACCCTCCGCTCAGTATCTGAACCCTGGCACTAGGGGGTCGGCCGAACCGCGTAGGGTGGGACCACCATGTCCAAGAAGACGTTCGAGGAGCTCTTCACCGAGCTCCAGCACAAGGCCGCCCACGGCGATCCCGCCACGTCCCGCACCGCAGAGCTGGTCGGGAAGGGCGTCCATGCCATCGGCAAGAAGGTCGTCGAAGAGGCCGCCGAGGTCTGGATGGCCGCCGAGTACGAGGGCAAGGAGGCGGCCGCCGAGGAGATCTCGCAGCTGCTCTACCACGTTCAGGTGATGATGGTCGCCCGCGGGATTGCCCTGGACGACGTCTACGCCCACCTCTGAGCCGTAAGAGCCACCCTTCACACCGTACGCACGAACAAAGGAAGCCGACCTCATGCTGCGCATCGCCGTCCCCAACAAGGGTTCACTGTCCGGCCCTGCGGCGGAGATGCTGCATGAGGCCGGCTACCAGCAGCGCCGGGAGTCCAAGGAACTGCGGATCGTCGACCCGTCGAACGAGGTCGAGTTCTTCTACCTCCGCCCCCGCGACATCGCGATCTACGTGTCCTCCGGCCGCCTCGACATCGGCATCACCGGGCGTGACCTGCTCATCGACTCCGGCGCCAACGCCGAGGAGATCCTGCCGCTCGGCTTCGCCCGCTCCACCTTCCGTTACGCCACCAAGCCCGGCACGGCCAAGGGTGTCGAGGACCTCAGCGGTCTGACGGTCGCCACCTCCTACGAGGGCATCGTCGCCAAGCACCTCGCCGACCACGGCATCGACGCCTCCGTCGTCCACCTCGACGGTGCCGTGGAGACCGCCATCGAGCTGGGCGTCGCCGAGATCATCGCGGACGTCGTCGAGACCGGCACCTCGCTGCGCAACGCGGGCCTGGAGGTCATCGGCGAACCCATCATGAAGTCCGAGGCCGTCGTCATCCGGCGCACCGGCGCGGACATCGAGGAGCCCAAGGTCCAGCGGTTCCTGCGCCGCCTGCAGGGCGTCCTGGTCGCCCGGACCTACGTGATGATGGACTACGACTGCCGTGCCGAGCACCTGGAGCAGGCCGTCGCCATCACCCCGGGCCTGGAGGGCCCGACCATCTCCCCGCTGCACAACGAGGGCTGGGTCGCCGTCCGCGCCATGGTCCCCGCCAAGGACGCCCAGCGGATCATGGACGACCTGTACGCCATCGGAGCGCGGGCCATCCTGACCACGGCCATCCACGCCTGCCGGCTCTGATCCCGGGAGGCCGCGCACCGATGTCCGAACCCACACCCCTGCCCACTCTCCCCGTCACCTTCCGGCCGGGCCACACCCGTGCGATCCTGCTCACAGCCGGCGTCGCGATCTTCATGGTCATCTCGGGCGTCGCCATGCTGCTGGAGCAGCTCGGCCCGGGGGAGCGGCTGAGCTTCATCATCACCGGGGGCCTCATCTTCTGGGTGCTCGCACAGCTGTCCCGGGTGAAGGTCGTCGCCGACGAGTCCGGCGTCACCGTCGTGAACATCGCCAGCAAGCGGCGCCTGGACTGGGCGGAGATCCTCCAGGTGAACCTCCGCCCGGGTGACCCCTGGGTGTTCCTGAACCTCAGCGACGGCACCAGCCTGCCCGCGCTCGGCATCCAGCCGGGCATCGCCAGGCAGCGTGCCATCGCCGACGCGCGCACCCTGCGGGCGCTCGCGGAGGCCCGCGCCATGAGGGAGCCCGGGCAGTCCGGTGGCTGACTCGGGGTCGTCCACCCTGCCGCATCGGCCCATGTCTTGATTAATCTGGTGACGGAGGCGTTTTCGTTGCGCCTCCGCCCCTGTCGTGCCGCCCGGCGCACAGGGGTTCCTGCTACCCGAGGAGTGACCCTCTCCGGCGATGGACGGATCGTCCTGTAGTACCTGCGCCGCCCCCTACCGACATAGCGCGGAGGCGGCGGCATCATGACCATCCCCCTGCTGCTCCTCGGAGCGGCGTTCCTGCTGATCCTGGCCAACGGCTTCTTCGTGGCCGCCGAGTTCGGTCTGGTCACCGTCGAGCGCCCGGACGCCGAGCAGGCCGCGGCCGAGGGCGACAAGCGCGCCGGTACGGTCGTCGAGTCGCTCAAGGAGCTGTCCTTCCAGCTCTCCGGCACCCAGCTCGGCATCACCATCACCTCGCTCGTCGTCGGCATGCTCGCCGAACCGGCCCTCGCGCAGTTGCTGCGCGGTCCGTTCTCCGCGCTCGGCATCCCCGACGGCGCGGTCTCCGGTGTGGCCGTGGTCGTCGGCATGCTGCTCGCCTCGGCGATCCAGATGGTGATCGGCGAACTCGTGCCCAAGAACTGGGCGGTGTCCAAGCCCCTGCAGGTCGCGCGCTTCGTCGCGGGCCCGCAGCACCACTTCTCCCGGCTGTTCCGTCCGGTCATCTCCGCGCTGAACACGGTCGCCAACCGGCTGGTGCGGGCCCTCGGCGTCGAGCCCACCGAGGAGCTGGCCTCCGCCCGCACCCCCGGCGAACTGGTTTCGCTGGCCCGGCACTCGGCCCAGGCCGGCGCGCTGGAGCAGGACACGGCCGATCTCTTCGTACGGACGCTGTCGCTCGGCGAGCTCACCGCACAGCATGTGATGACCCCGCGGGTGAAGGTGAGCGCGCTCCAGGACTCGGCCACCGCGGAGGACGTGGTCAACCTCACCCGGGCCACCGGCCTGTCCCGCTTCCCCGTCTACCGGGAGAAGATCGACGAGATCGTCGGCATGGTCCACCTCAAGGACGCCCTGGCGATCCCGTCGCACGAGCGGCTGCGCACCCCCGTAGGCCGTATCGCGAGCAGGGCGCTGCTGGTTCCCGAGACGCTGCCCGTTCAGCCGCTGCTCGCGCGTCTGCGCAGCGAGCAGCCCATCGCCGTCGTCGTCGACGAGTACGGCGGCACGGCGGGTGTGGTCACCCTGGAGGACATCGTCGAGGAACTCGTCGGTGAGGTGCGCGACGAGCACGACGGCCATGACGTGCCCGAGCTCGCCGCCGTGCCCTCGGAGGACGGCAGGCCCGCCTGGGACGCGGAAGGCAGCTGCCGCGTCGACATCCTGCAGCGCATAGGCCTCGACGTGCCCGAAGGCCCGTACGAGACCGTCGCGGGCCTGGTCGCCGACCTGCTCGGCCGGATTCCGGCCCCCGGCGACAAGGCCGAACTCCCCGGCTGGCGGCTCTCCGTGCGCCAGGTCGGGCACTACCGCGCGGAACGCGTCCGCCTCGTGCGGACGGCTCCCGCGGCTCCCGCCGTGGAGGCCGCCCGATGAGCGTGCTCCAACTGCTCTTCGCCGCGCTGCTCGTGCTCGCCAACGGCTTCTTCGTCGGCGCCGAGTTCGCGCTCGTGTCCGTCCGCCGCAGCCAGATCGAACCCCTCGGCACCGCGCGGGCCCGCCAGGTGCTCTACGGCCTGGAGCGGCTGCCGCAGATGATGGCCGCGGCACAGTTCGGCATCACCGTCTGCTCGCTGACCCTGGGTGCCGTCGCCGAGCCGACGGTCGCCCATTTGCTCGAACCCGCGTTCGGGGCGATCCATCTCCCCGACGGCGTGATTCACCCGCTCGGGTATGTCATCGCCCTCGCCGCCGTGGTCTTCTTCCACCTCGTCATCGGCGAGATGGTCCCGAAGAACCTCGCGATGGCGGCGCCGGAGAAGGCGGCGCTGTGGCTCAGCCCGGGTCTGGTCGCCTTCGCCCGGCTGTGCCGACCGATCACCGTGGCCCTCGGCGCCTGTGCCCAGGGCATCCTGCGGCTCTTCCGCGTCGAGCCCAAGGACGAGGTCGAGGCCGTCTTCACCAGCGAGCAGCTCAACCGGCTGGTGGAGGACTCCGGCCAGGCGGGCCTGCTCGCCCCGGAGGAGCAGGAGCGTCTGGAGGACGCGCTGGAACTGGGCTCCCGCCCGGTCACCGACGTGCTCCTCAAGCGCGAGTCGCTGGTGACGGTGACCCCGTCGGTCACACCCGGGGAGATCGTCCGGCTCACCGCCCGGACGGGGTACTCGCGCTTCCCGGTCGCCGCGGAGAAGGGTGCCTTCATGGGATACGTGCACGTGAAGGACGTACTGGACCTGGAGGACTCGGAGCGGGCCGTACCGCAGCACGTCTGGCGGCCGATGACGACCCTCCGGTGCGAGCTGCCGCTCGACGACGCGCTCACCGTCATGCGGCGGGCCGCGACGCATCTGGCCCAGGTGGCCGACGCCTCCGGCAAGGTGCTCGGGCTGGTGGCCCTGGAGGACGTACTCGAGCTGCTGGTCGGTGAGGTACGGGACCCGGCGCACCGCGAGGCCCCGGAGCCGAGGGTGACGGAACCCCGGGTGAGCGGGGAGCCGGAGCAGGCGCTGGCGGGCTGATTTCGCGCGGGCGGCCGCGGGATCCGTCGGTCACATGGCCGAGGGATCCTGCGGCCCCCGTCCGGACAGCACCTCGCCGTACGCCTGCATCAGGTCGGGCAGTCGCAAGGTCGCCAGGTCGCCGCGGGACAGCGCCCCGGGATAGGCGGACAGCCGCAGGTCCCGGTACGCGCAGCTCTTCTCGTACAGCGTCCGCAGGAACCGCCCGTTGCCCAGCTCGTCGATCCACCCCTGGTCGACGACGTGCCCGGCGATGGACCGCAGCTCGTCCAGCGCCTCCTCGTCCCACACGTCACCGTTCTCCGCGGCGAGCACCTCGCCGATCGAGGTGAGTTCCAGGGGCCGGTACGACGGGAAGTCGACCCGGGTCGTGAACCGGGAGGACAGCCCCGGGTTGGCGGCCAGGAGCCGGTCCATGCCCTCCGGATAGCCGGCCAGGATCACCACCAGATGGTCCCGGTTGTCCTCGGCCCGCTTGAGCAGGACCTGCAGGGCCTCGTCGCCGTACGCGTCACCCTTGCCGTATCCGGAGTTGGAGAGTGAGTAGGCCTCGTCGACGAAGAGCACCCCGCCGATCGCGGAGTCGATCAGCTCGTTGGCCTTGACCGCGGTCTGGCCCAAATACTCGCCGACGAGATCGGCCCGCTGGGCCTCCACGAGGTGGTCGCCGCCGAGCAGGCCGAGGGCGTAGAAGACACGGCCGAGGATCCGGGCGACCGTGGTCTTGCCGGTGCCCGAGGGGCCGGAGAAGACGAAGTGGCGCTTCGGTGGCTGCACCGGCAGACCCTGCCCCGCCCGCAGCCGGGCCATGTTCAACTGGGCGGAGAGCGCCTTGACCTGGCGTTTGACGGGCTCCAGCCCCACCATGCGCTCCAGTTCGGCGAGCGCCTCCTCGAGGAGCGCGGGGTCGGTGGGCCCGGCCGGCAGCGGCGACGGCACGACGGTTTTCGCGCGCACCGCCGGGTCGCTCACCGACGGCAGGGAACCGCCGGCCGGCAGGTCCGGCTCGGAGAACCGCAGGTCGCGGCCCTCGGTGCCGAAGAGGGGGTCGAGCGTGTCGGGGCCGTCCACGGTGTCCTGCCCGGCTCCGGTGAGCGTGATCGCCGCGAGGTCGGCCGCGTCGTCGTACCCGTCGGCCTCGGAGATCGCGGCCAGCCGGGCCGAGGTGTCCATGAAGGCGGGGTCGACGCGGTGCACCGCCCGGTACAGCGGTAGTGCCGCGGCGCTGCGCCCGGTGCCCTCGTGGGCCCGGGCCAGCCAGTACCGCAGCTCCTTGCGCTGGGGCTGTTCGCTGCGGCAGCGCATCAGGGCCGCCGACAGCAGCGGCTCCGCCTGCCCGTACATCTCCAGGCGGACCCGGGCCATGCCGCCGAACAGGCCCGCCTCGATGCCGAGCAGCGCGTCGTCGAGGAGGGGGTCGGTGTGCCGGACCAGCTGTTCCCAGTCCTTGACCAGATAGGACCGGCAGGCGTGCAGGAAGCGGACCTGTGGGTCGGTGTCCACGGGCGGGAGTCCGGCGAGCGCCCGGTCCAGTTCGGGCACGTGCCGGCCGTCCAGCCAGTGGGAGGCGTGGGCGAGGAGCAGGTCGCGCGGGTTCTCCAGGACCGGCTGGACCCACCAGCCCAGCCAGTACCAGGAGTTGAGAGTGCGGCGGTGCCGGGCGCGCTGCTCCCCGAAGCGGTCCCGGTGCCGGAACATCCTGAGCAGCGCGGTCGTCGTGTCGACGCGCAGCGCGTGCAGCCCGAGCCAGGCGTCGGCCATCCCGGGATCCATCCGCACCGCGATGCGGAACTCCTCCTCCGCCTGCGGATACGCGCCCATCGTGTAGGCGTCCACGCCTCGCAGCCAGGCGAGGTCGGCCGGGGCCTCGGGGCCCTGCGTGCCGAAGTCCATCACGTCCCCCACAAACCGTGCCCCCGTTGGTCTGGGGGTGTCAGGCGGATCAGGCCGGGCTCGCGGGGCCCGACCAGCGCATCTGCCGCGTTGTCGTCGGTTGCCGATGCTCCGCGCAGACGCCCTCCTCCGCCTTGCAGCCGCACGCACCAGGCCCAGCTCCCTGATCCGGCCTGATCCACCTGACACCCCCTCACCACCGGACTGTCGTCCGATGGCCGCCTTGGTCGAACCGCTGTGCCGCGGACCGGAGTTGAAAGTGCGCGAAGCAGCCGCTCGAAGGTCGCACCGAGGGCATCGTACCCGCGGGCCGGGTGCCCGCCGAAGGGTGCCGCACGGCCCGTTTGACGAGGTGGGAGCGGAGGGGGCGCACCGAGTTCGGTGACCGAGGGTGAGCGGATCGGTGCACGCGGCGTGCGGAAAACGGGCGCCGGGCAGAACGAATCCCCCGATCACGGGGGAACAACCGGGGGCTTCGCGTCTGAGGGGCGGCTCCCAATGGCCGCTCATTGAGAACGTAAGTCCTGTACGGCCCCCCGGTCAAGCCGAGTTGGAGCACTCGAACAAGTTCTCAGACAGGGGTCTTCACAAGTTCAGCACACAGCGGACGGGCCGTCACCCTGAGTGATTACGTGGTCCGGTCCATCGGTCACTAGGGGTCCCGGCAGCACCTCGTACCCCTTCTGTGACTGCAGCACCAGAAGGTCGGCGTGCGGTCGCGAGGGGTCCATGGCGAAGTGCCGCTGTTCCGCCCGGACCCACCCGGCCCAGAAGTCCCGCTGCTCGGATCCGTCGCGCAGCAGGCCGCGCGTCCAGGACTCCTCGTCCGGCAGTTCCATCCACAGCAGGCGCGCCAGATGCGGGCGCAGCGCGCGCCGGCCTGCGCCGACCCCCTCCATCAGGACCACGGGTGCGGGCGGCAGCGCGCGGGGCGGGCCGAAGCTGCGGGCGTGCCAGTCGTAGGGCGCGTACGCCGCGGTCTCGCCGCGGCCGAACGGCTCGATCACCTGGGTAAGGAGTCGTCCGGTCCACTCGAAGAGCTCGTCGTGGCTGGCGATGTCGTCGAGGTGCAGCACCGGGGCGCCGCCGAGCGCGGCGGCCAGGTGCCCGGTGAACGTGGTCTTCCCCGAGCCGGCGTGTCCGTCGACGCCGACCAGGCGCACCGGTCCGCAGGACGGGGGGAGTTCGCGCAGGCGGGCGGCGAGGTCGTGAATGGTGATTCCTGAGGTGTGATGCGGTGTGGGCAGTTTTCCGGAAACATTCTAGTAGTGCCGTATAGCGGACACGACCGTGGGTGAAAAAACGTATCGTCTTAAACTACCTCCGAGTCGGCCGCCAATCGTTTCATTAATGTTCTGAATCGGCTGACCGATATGTCGAATTCGCCGTTCCGGGCGTGCCCGGCGCTGAGTAAGGTGCTCCGTGCGCGACTGCGGTGCGACGTAACGGGGACGGACAGGGGAAGATGACCGCGGAGTTATTCGAGGGCCAGTATGTGTGGCATCCGGCCGCCGACGACCGCGTGCTCGCGAGCGTATGCGTCGACGTGCGCGCCGGACGTTATCTGAGCGCCCGCGAAGCCCTGGCCGAGACCCGCACCGACTTCGGCCTGCGCGCCCATCGCTCCCTGGTCCTGGCCTCCGAGGCCGCCGGCACCGACCTCGTCGAACGATGGCTGGCCGAGGAACCGACCCCGGAGGCTGCCCTGATGTGGGCCCGGGTGGCCGTGCTGCGCGCGGTCCGTGCCGCCGACGCCCGGGACGAGCGGGCCGAGGTCCTGGAACGGATCGCCCTGGCCGCCTGCGACCGGGCCGCCACCATGGCCCCCGCCGACCCCACGCCCTGGGCCGCCAAGCTGGCCATGGCCCGGCTGCACCGGCTGCGCGACCCCGCGCCGAACGGTCTGCTCACCGCACCGCCCGGCCCGTGGCGGCTGTTCGCGCACGTCCTGACCCTCGACGCCTTCAACCGCGAGGCCCACCACCGCTTCCTCTCGTTCTTCTTCACGCGCTACGGCGGCTCGGTCAACGCGGCCTGGGACGTGGCCGCCTTCCTCAGCCAGCGGGCACCCGCCGACTCCCCGCTGCGGCTGCTTCCCCTCGTCGCGCTCGTGGAGAGCTACAACCCCACCCAATTGCTCGCCGACCGCGTCTGGGAGCAGCCCCAATGGCGCTCCACCGCCCTGGCGATCTACCACAACTGGCTGCCCGTGGCGGCCGGTTACCGCTTCACCCCGGTGCTCGACCTGGCTTACCTCGCGCACGCGCTGGTCATGGCCCAGCGCGAGTTCGAGGCCCGGGCGGTCTTCGCGGCGATGGGGCCGTACGCCTCGCGCATGCCCTGGAGCGTGTTCGGCGAACCCGCCGAGCAGCTCTCCCGGGCCCGGCGCGCCTGCGGCCTGCCCGTGCCGGGTGCCGCCTGACGTCCTGCTCGTCCCCTACCGAGAGAAAGGCCGATCAGTGTCAGAACGGATATCGAATCCACGGGCCAAAGCTCGCGGGGGTGAGGACCCGATCGCGCTCGACGACGATGCGACCCTGCATGCGATGGGTTATCCGCGGAAACTGACCCGCCGATTCCAGGCGTTCGACAATTTCGCGATCTCCTTCACCATCATCAATATTCTGTCGGGTATTTTCTCGTCTTTCGGATACGGTATGAATGCGGGCGGACCCCGCATTCTGGTCTTCGGCTGGATCGGCGTTTCCGTCATGGTGCTCTTCATCGGTGCCGCGATGGCGGAAGTCGCCTCCGCCTATCCGACGAGCGGGGCGCTCTATTTCTCCGCCGGTAAACTCGCCAAGCGGAACAAGGGCGCCTGGTCGTGGTACACGGGCTGGCTGAACTTCGTGGGCCAGATCGGCGGCACCGCCGCCACCGGATACGCGGCCGCCACCTTCATCCAGGCCTTCGTCGCCCTGCAGTGGTCCTCGTACGAACCGACCGTGCATCAGACCGTCCTGATCACGGCTCTGATCATCGTGCTGCAGGGGCTCGCCAACACCTACACGGTCCAGCTCGTGGCCGTCCTGAACCGGATTTCCGTGTGGTGGCTGCTGATCGGACTCGTGGTGATCGTGACCACACTGATCGTGATGCCGGACCATCATCAGTCGGCATCCTTCGTGACGCATTTCGTGAACAACACCGGTTTCACGAACGGCCTTTACGGCGGCATGCTCGGACTGCTGGTCACCAGCTGGACCTTCACCGGCTTCGACGGCAGCTTCCACATGTCCGAGGAAACGGTCCAGGCGACGGTCAACGCCCCGAAGGGGATCACCCGTTCGATAGGTTATTCGGCGATCACCGGCCTGATCCTGATGCTGGCACTGGTCTACAGCATTAGCGACTACGACAAGGTGGCCGGCTCGGCCGCGCCGCCCGTCCAGATTCTCATCGACGGGCTCGGCACGGGCTGGGCGAAGGCGCTGCTGTTGATCGTGATCGGCGCGATGCTCTTCTGCGGCCTCGCCAACCTCACCAGCAACACCCGGCAGATCTTCGCCTTCTCGCGGGACGGCGCCATGCCCGGCTCGCGTCTGTGGCACTCGGTCTCACCGCGCACCCGCACGCCGGTGAAAGCGGTGTGGCTGGCCGTGGCCTGCTCGCTGGCCCTGGTGCTGCCGGGCTGGTGGTCGCACACCGCGTTCACCGCCATCGTCAGTGTCAACGTGGTCGGGCTCTTCCTCGCCTACGCCGTGCCGATCTTCCTGCGGCTGAGACTGGGCGACGAGTTCCGTCCCGGGCCCTGGCACCTGGGGCGCTGGGGGAGGCCGATCGGCTGGCTGGCGGTGACCTGGATCCTGCTCAGCAGTGTCCTGTTCATGCTGCCGCAGGCCTCGCCGATCACCGTCGACTCCTTCAACTACGCGCCGATCGCCCTCGCCGTCGTCCTGGTCGTGGCCACGGTGTGGTGGTTCGCCACCGCCCGCCGTCGCTTCCAGGGACCGGTCAGCTACGGCCGTCCGGACGAGGTCGCGGCGATGGACCTCATCTGACCCGTGCGGCACGGATCCCGGCGCACGTCGTGTGCGTGCGCCGGGCCCGACCGGTCCGACCGGGTGTTGCCAGTGGGCGAGACCAATATTCGTGGGCGTGGCATGGGCCGAAGTGCTGGCAGGGCCATGTCGCCTCGGCCATAGTTGGCGCACAGCTGCCACTCGGACACCGGGGGTCATCCGCCCATGAGCAGAGCCGAACAGCCGTCCCGCAGAACCGTCCTGGCCGCAGCGGTCGCCGCCGCGGTGGCCGGGGGCACGGGCCCGGCGGCCGCCGTGTCCGCGCCCGCGCACGACGCCGGCGCATCAGGGCAGGCCCCACCGGTCGACTACCGTGCCTGGATCACCTACCCCGACTGGCGCTCCGGTGCCGGCAAGGGCGTCCGGGCCGTACCGGGCAGCCGCCCCGGCGTCGTGATCGCCACCCCGGCGGGCACCACCGACTACACGGACCCGCACACCGGCACGACCGCGACCTGGGAGTACGCGACCTGGACCTCCCCGGTCCACCGGCTCCGGGTCCCCGCCACCGAGGCGATCGCCTCCTGGAACGCGCAGACCCCGGCCGGCACCTGGCTGCAGGTCGAGCTGCAGGGCACGTACTCCGACGGCACGGACACCCCCTGGTACGTGATGGGCCGCTGGGCGGCCGGCGACCAGGACATCAGGCGGACCTCGGTGGACGGCCAGACCGACGGCAAGAGCACCATCTGGACGGACACCTTCGCCATCGACGACTCCACGACCGGTCTGCGCCTGGTGTCGTACCGGCTGCGGCTGACGCTCTACCGCAAGCCGGGCACCAGGCTCACCCCCGTCGTCTGGCGGCTCGGCGCGATGGGCTCCGACATCCCCGACCGCTTCACCGTCCCGGCCTCCGCGCCCGGCCTGGCCCAGGAACTGCTCGTCCCGCGCTACTCGCAGGAGATCCATGCGGGCCAGTACCCGGAGTACGACAATGGCGGCGAGGCCTGGTGCAGCCCCACCTCCTCGCAGATGATCATCGAGTACTGGGGTGGCCGGCTCACCCCCGAGCAGCTGTCCTGGGTCGACCCCGGCTACGCCGACCCGCAGGTGGACCACGCGGCCCGCCACACCTACGACTACCAGTACACCGGCTGCGGCAACTGGCCGTTCAACGCGGCCTACGCGGCCACCTTCAAGGACCTCCAGGGCGTGGTCACCCGGCTCGGTTCGCTCACCGACCTGGAGACCCTGATCGCGGCCGGCATCCCGGCCATAACGTCCCAGTCCTTCCTCAAGACCGAGCTGACGGGCGCGGGTTACGGCACCTCCGGCCACCTGATGACGGTGATCGGCTTCACCGCGGAGGGCGACGTGATCGCCAACGACCCGGCCTCGCCGAGCGATGAGGCGGTGCGGCGGGTGTACCTCAGGAGGGAGTTCGAGAACATCTGGCTGCGGACCAAGCGGTACAACGCGAGCGGCAAGGTCGTCTCGGGCACGGGCGGTGTCTGCTACCTCTACTTCCCCGCCCATCCGAGCTCCCGCCAGCACAAGGCGCTCGCGGCGGTGGGCGTGTGCTGACCGTGTGAGCAACCTCTCGGCCGCAGGAGCCGTCGCGGGTGGCAAGGTGGACAGACCGGTGGGGGGAATCCGCCCAGTACGTCCTACTTCAGCGAGAGACCATGACCACACACTCTGCCACCACCACCCGCGCCCGTACCGGCGGTCCCAAGGACGACGGTCCGAAGATCGTCGAGCATGTTCTGGGCTGGACCCTGGTCGTGGTCCTCGCGATGCTCGTGACCCAGCTCGGCCTGGTGTGACCCGAGTCCGGCCCGGCGGAGTCGCGGCCTGCGAGGTCCGACCGAACGGGTGATGGCCGTTCTGCCATACTGCGGATGTCCCGCCGCCCGTCGAGACCAGGGTCCGAATTGAATATCAGTCAACAGCCCGCCGTCGTCCGCCCCCGGGCGCGCGGTACCGAGCGCTCCGTGGCGCGTCGCGCCGAGCTCATCGGCATCGGGCGGAAGCTGTTCGCCGACACGTCCTACGACGCGCTCTCCATGGACGACATCGCCCGGCAGGCGCATGTCGCCAAGGGGCTGATCTACTACTACTTCCAGTCCAAGCGCGGCTACTACCTGGCGATCATCCAGGACTCCGTCGCCGAGCTGGTCACCACCGCCGCGGGCGGCACCGAACTGCCGCAGGTGGACCGCGTCCATCGCACCATCGACGGCTACCTGCGCTACGCCGAGCACCACCAGGCCGCCTACCGGACCATCGTCAGCGGCGGCGTCGGCTTCGACGCCGAGGTGCACGCCATCCGGGACGGCGTGCGCGAGGCGATCGTCAACACCATCGCCGAGGGCGCGTACGGCCGCAGCGAGATCGCGCCCCTCGCCCGCATGGGTCTGCTCTCCTGGGTGTGCAGCGTCGAGGGCGCCGCCCTCGACTGGATCGATCATCCCGAACTGTCCAGAGACACCATGCGCGAACTGCTGGTGAAGACGCTGGGCGGAGCCCTGCGTGCCGTCGAGGAACTGGACCCGTCCTACCCGGCTCCGCCGCCCGCCCGCCGCGAGGGCTGACGCCACCGGGGCAAAGGCAGCGGCGCCCGCCCCGGACGTGCGCGCCGCCGGCTAGCCGATCGCCTTGATCAGCTCGCCGTTCGCGGTGTCCCCGCTGAGCTCCCAGAAGAACGTGCCGCCCAGGCCCTGCTGGTTCTTCCACGCCGTCTTCGTCGCGATGGTCGAAGGGGTGTCGTAGCTCCACCAGTTGTTGCCGCACTTGGCGTAGGCGGTGCCGCCCGCGGTGCCGGTCGCCGGGCACTTGCCCTTCAGGACCTTGTAGTCCTCGATGCCCTGCTCGTACGTCCCCGCCGCCGGTCCAGTGGCCGAGCCGCCCGGTGCCGCCTGGGTGACACCGGTCCAGCCGCGCCCGTAGAAGCCGATGCCGAGCAGCAGCTTCGAGGCCGGGACGCCCAGGCCCTTCAGCCTGGCGATGGTCGCCGAGGTGTGGAAGTCCGCCTTCGGAATGCCGGAGTAGGAGGTCAGCGGCGAGTGCGGGGCCGTCGGGCCCGTGGCGTCCCAGGCGCCGAAGTAGTCGTATGTCATGGGGTTGTACCAGTCGACGTACCGCGCTGCCCCCGCGTAGTCCGCCGCGTCCATCCTGCCGCCGCTCGTGGCGTCCGCGGTGATCGCCGCGGTGACCAGTGCTGTGCCGCCGAATTTCGAGCGCAGCGCGGCCATCACGTTCCCGAAGGCCGCGCGGCCGCTGGTGTCGCAGGTGTTGCCGCAGGCGTTCGGGTACTCCCAGTCGATGTCGATGCCGTCGAAGACACCCGCCCACTTGGAGTTCTTCACCAGGTCGTAGCACGACTGGGCGAACGCGGCGGGGTTCCTCGCGGCCTCGCCGAAGCCGCTCGACCAGGTCCAGCCGCCGAACGACCAGAGGATCCTGAGGCCGGGGTTCTTCTTCTTCAGCTTGAGGAGCTGGTTGAAGCTGCCGCGCAGCGGCTGGTCCCAGGTGTCGGCGACGCCGTCCACGGACTCGGCCGCGGTGTAGGCCCGGTCGGTCGCGGCGTAGGAGTCGCCCATCGAGCACTTGCCGCCGGTGACATTGCCGAAGGCGTAGTTGATGTGGGTCAGCCTGGCCGCCGAGCCGGACGTCTCGATGTTCTTGACGTAGTACTTGCGGTCGTAGGTACCCCACTCGGTGAAGTAGCCGACGACCTTCGAGCCGGCGGCCTTCGGGGCGGGGGCGGCGGCGGTGGCGGTGCCCGCGCCGGTCAGGAGCCCGGCGCCGAGGACGGCGCAACAGGCGGCGGAGAGCAGCGCCCGGACGGACGTGCGGGGAGTGTGCATCGGGTGTCTCCTCGTGGGGGAGAGGGAAACGCGCGCCGATTGGCATGTACGCAGTCAAGTGTCGGCCAAGAGACTAGGAGGACTAGACCACTTGGTCAATGGTTCGTACCAATTCCCGGCGTGCGGAATTCTGGGGTGGACTTCCTGAAGTAAGCGGTCGTTAACTGGTGACTGGAGGTCGCTGATCGGGCATACTCACAGCGCAGAGCCGCTGGTCAGCAGCTTCCGAGACCCGGGAGTGCGCGCCACGGCCGGACTCACGAAGACCAGGCGGCGCCGCCCCACCCAAGGCGCACGTCCGCCGATGTGCCCCGACAGGGAGGAGACCGTCGCCATGTCCGACCGCGCCCCGCAGCCGGTGGAGCGTCAGCTGCCCACCGACGAGGCCAGGGACCTGATCTCGCTCGTCCGCGACATCGCGCAGCGTGAGATCGCCCCGAGGGCGGCCGAGGAGGAGGACGCCGGACGCTTCCCCCGCGAGGTCTTCACGCTCCTTTCCGACTCCGGGCTGCTCGGCCTGCCGTACGACTCCGAGTACGGCGGCGGCGACCAGCCGTACGAGGTCTACCTCCAGGTCCTCGAGGAGCTCGCCGCGGTCCGCCTCACCGTCGGACTCGGCGTCAGCGTGCACACCCTCGCCTCCTACGCGCTGGCCGCCTACGGCACCAAGGAGCAGCAGGTCGAGCACCTGCCCGCGATGCTCGGCGGCGGACTGCTCGGCGCGTACTGCCTCTCCGAGCCCTCCTCCGGCTCGGACGCCGCCTCGCTGCGGACCAGGGCGGTGCGCGACGGCGACGACTGGGTGATCAACGGAACCAAGGCCTGGATCACCCACGGCGGGATCGCCGACTTCTACACCGTCATGGCGCGCACCGGCGACGAGGGCTCGCGCGGGATCTCCGCGTTCCTGGTGCCCGGCGACGCCGGGGGGCTGAGCGGCGCGGTGCCGGAGAAGAAGATGGGCATGAAGGGCTCGCCCACCGCGCAGGTCCACTTCGACGGCGTGCGGGTTCCCGACGAGCGGCGCATCGGTGAGGAGGGGCAGGGCTTCGCCATCGCCCTGTCCGCGCTCGACTCCGGGCGGCTGGGCATCGCGGCCTGCGCGATCGGCCTGGCCCAGGCCGCGCTGGACCAGGCGGTCGCGTACGCCACCGAGCGGCGCCAGTTCGGGCACCCGATCTCGGACTTCCAGGGCCTGCGCTTCATGATCGCCGACATGGCCACCCAGATCGAGGCCGGCCGCGCCCTCTACCTGGCGGCGGCCCGGCTGCGGGACGCGGGCCGCCCGTTCGCCAAGCAGGCGGCCATGGCCAAGCTGCACTGCACGGACACCGCGATGAAGGTGACGACCGACGCCGTGCAGATACTCGGCGGATACGGCTACACCGCCGACTTCCCCGTCGAGCGCTACATGCGCGAGGCCAAGGTCCTGCAGATCGTCGAGGGCACGAACCAGATCCAGCGGATGGTCATCGCCCGCCATCTGGCGGGACCCGAGGGCCGCTGAATCCGGTTGGCGAGTCCTAGTCCGTCAGATCGCTGAAATACCCCTGGAGGACCGTCGGGGCCGCCAGCCTGATCCACTCCGGATCGTGGCGGCCCGGCAGGGTGCGGCCCCGGTCGGCCCAGACACGCATCAGATCGCGGTAGATCGGCGGATCCGGCGGCTGGGGCGGCGGAACCGATCCTGCGGGCGGGGGCACGAAGAGTCGGCGCTGACGCCCGGTCGCCGTGTACGTGGGGGTCATGCCCGGGCAAACGCCAGAAGGGCCGGACAGGTCACCGGCGCACCGAATCGCGCGTGAGTTCACGGACGTCCGGCCGGCCTCTGGTGACCCCCGGCTGCCTGACGTACCGTCAGCTGAACTTCCCCGAGGGAGGTCCACTGGTGGCCGACGACCGTCCCGTACCGCTCGACGAATACCCCGTGCACCAGGTCCCGCTGTCCATGAAGCACGTGGCGACAGGTGACCGCAACGCCTACGACCGCTGCATCTTCCACGTCCTCGACCACGAGGGACGCGCCCTGCTCATCCTCGGGCTCGGCGTCTACCCGAACGCCGGGGTGATCGACGCCTACGCGACCCTGCGGACCGGGGACACCCTGCACGCCGTACGGGCCTGCGACGCCCTCGGCGACGACCGCATGCGGCTGACCGTCGGCCCGCTGCGCATCGAGGTCGAGGAGCCCCTACGGCGACTCCGCCTGACCTGCGAGGACACCCTCTCGTACGACCTCGTGTGGACCGCGGCCTTCCCCGCCCTGTGGGAACCCCACCACATCCAGCGCCGGGGCGGCCGGCTCACACTGGAGGGGCGGCGCTTCGTCCAGGCGGGAAGCGCGGAGGGCGTGATCCGCACACCGGACGAGGAGTTCCGCGTCACCACCGACGAGTGGACCGGCACCCGCGACCGCAGCTGGGGCGTGCGGCCCATCCCGGGGGAGGAGGGCGGTCGGCTCGCAGAGGACCACCCCGCCGAGGGCTTCCACTGGATCTGGAGCCCCGTCCGCTTCGAGGACCGTTTCCTGATGGTCGTCGTCCAGGAGGACGCCGACGGTCACCGCACGCTGAACGACGCCACACTCGTGGTCCCGGGCCGCCGCGACCGCCAACTGGGCTGGCCCCGGGCGGAGATCACCTACCGCTCGGGCACCCGGCACCCGCAGCGCGCCCTGATTCACCTGGGCGACCCGCGCAAACCACTGGAGCTGGAGGCGGAGATCCTGGCCTCGTCCCCGCTCGCCGTCGGCGCCGGCTATCCGCCCGCCGACGACTGGCAGCACGGCACCTGGCGCGGCCGCGGCTGGACCGACCGCCGCACCTACGACCTCTCGGACCCGTCGGCCCACCCCCTGGCGGCCTTCGGGGTCACCGACCACGCAGCCCGATTCCGGCTCGGCGACCGGATCGGTCACGGCATCTTCGAACACGGCTCGTTCGGGCGGCACGACCCGAGCGGCTTCACCGGCTTCGACTCGGTAGCGCCCTGAGGGAGGTGGAGATGGCCACGGCACCCCGACCCCGTACCACGACCCGCGACCCCGCGGAGCTGACCCGCCGCCTCACCTCCTGGCTCGGCACCCGGCTGCCCGGCGCCAAGGCCGTCGCGGTCACCGTCCCGGCCTCCAACGGCATGTCCAGCGAGACCCTGCTCTTCGACATCGAGCACCCCGAACCACCCCTGCGCGCCTGCGTGTTGCGGCTCGCGGCGGATCCGGCGGCGTACACGGTGTTCCCGGCGTACGACATGGCCCGCCAGTACCGCACGATGCGCCTCGTCGCCGACCGCTCGGACCTCCCCGTGCCGAAGGTGCTCTGGCTGGAGGAGGACCCCGGACCGCTCGGCGCGCCGTTCTTCGTCATGGAGCGGGTCGAAGGGCGCGTGCCACCCGACGTCATGCCCTATACGTACGAGGGAAGTTGGCTGCACGCCGCCACCGAGGCGCAGCGCGAGCACCTGGAGGCGGCCTCGATCGCCCTCCTGGCCCGGCTGCACGACCAAGTTCCGGTCGGCGAAGCCGGGTTCCTGGCTCTGCCGGGACAGGGCGACCCGCTCCGCAACCACGTCGAGGCCCAACGCGCCTACTACGAATGGGTGGTCGACGGACTTTCCCGCTCACCCCTCATCGAGGCAGCCTTCGACCGGCTGACCGAGCTGTGGCCGCGCGAGGTCGGCGAACCGGTCCTCAACTGGGGCGACGCACGGATCGGTAACGTCGTGTACGACGGCTTCGACCCCGTGGCCGTCCTCGACTGGGAGATGGCGGCGACGGCCCCGCGCGAGGTGGACCTCGGCTGGACCGTCTGTCTGCACCGCTTCTTCCAGGACCTCACGGTCGCCTCCGGCCGGCGCGGGCTGCCCGGCTTCCTGCGCCGCGACCGCGTGGAGGCGCGATACGCGCGCCTGACCGGCCACACCCCGCGCGACATGGACTTCTACACCCTGTACGCCGCCCTGCGGCATGCCATCGTCATGCTGCGCGTCGCCTACCGCCAGGCGTACTTCGGCGAGGTCGCCGTGCCGGCGGACCCGGACACACTGATCCTGCACCACGGCAGTCTGCGCGCCATGGTGCAGGGCAGCTACTGGGACTGAGCGAAGCCGGCGGGCCGAGCCGGTCGGTTCAGGCGGCCTGGCGACGCATCGCCGGTACGCGCATCGGGCGCGAGCCCGGGCCGCCGACGTGCGAGAAGGGCTGGGTCCGCCAGTTCAGACCCTGGGGGAGCGTCAGCAGGAGGGCGGTGCCCTGCTCCTGCGGCTCGAAGCTCTCGTCCGCGGGGCGGGCGTCGGCCGCCGCACGGCCCGTTCCGGCACACACCGTGAGCCCGAACGGGTTCCACGGCGAGGCGCACAGCGCGTGCTCGGGCAGGACGTCCTCGTCCGCCAGCAGGGCGATGGGCTGCGCGCAGTCCGGGCAGATCACCCGGTACATCTCGAAGGTGTCGTAGTCGTCGGCTTCCTCGGCCTCGAGGGCGTCGGGTTCGACGCCCTCCGGCTCGGGCGCGACGACCGGCTGCTGCCGCTTGGACGCGGTACGACCAGGGCGCTTAAGACTGTGCATGGGACTCTCCCCCTCGGGCTGGGCCGTGAAGGCACTGCGGCCTCGACCACAGCAAGCACTTCCCGTCCCGTCTGGGTGGTAATCACGAGTGCATCACGGAGCGCGCCCGAACGCTGTGGCCTTCGTCACATGCCCGGCGCAGGTGCCCGGTGCGGTGGGTTTGTCCCTCGGACGGCTCACTGCCTGCTCTCCGGGACATCACGAACCGGGTATGACCTGCGCTGCTCGGGTATCCGAGGAGATCAGGCGCACTGTAGGTTCTTGCGCCATGGAGGAGCTGGACCGTCAAATCGTGCAGCTGCTCGTCAAGGACGGGCGGATGAGCTACACAGACCTGGGCAAGGCCACGGGCCTGTCCACGTCGGCCGTGCACCAGCGGGTGCGCCGGCTGGAACAACGTGGCGTCATCCGCGGCTACGCCGCGGTCGTCGACCCCGAGGCAGTGGGGCTGCCCATGACCGCGTTCATCTCGGTGAAACCGTTCGACCCCAGCGCCCCCGACGACATCGCGGACCGCCTGGCCGGCGTCCCCGAGATCGAGGCCTGTCACAGCGTCGCGGGTGACGAGAACTACATCCTCAAGGTCCGCGTGGCCACGCCGCACGAGCTGGAGGAACTACTGGCCCACGTGCGGACACTGGCGGGCGTGGGGGGGCCGGCCCCCCGGGGGCGGGGGGCACCCCCGCCGGGCCGCGCCCCCCCCCGGTGGGAGCAGCGGCCCGGGCCCCGGGGGGCGCCCCCCCCCCCGGGGGGCCCCCCGCGGGTGGGTGGTAAACA
>NZ_JBHYKH010000053.1:0-3240 GCF_042741275.1 Streptomyces sp. NPDC058964 | reverse complement strand
GGTGTATAAGAGACCGCGTGGGGACAGTGGGGGGGGGGTCGACACGGACCAGGGTGGTCCTGTCGACACCGTACGAGGCCCGACCGCCGAAGGTCTGAGACGACGGACCGTCGCCGGGGCGGCACCACGCGCCGTCGGAGTGCCCCGAGTGCGTCGCGCGCCCTCGCGCGCGAGAGACTGTGCGGCATGAGTGAGCGTCCCACCGACCCCAAGACCGTCCTGCTGCGCCGCGGGGAGGTGCACAGCCCCGCCGACCCCTTCGCCACCGCCATGGTCGTGGAGCGCGGCCAGGTGGCGTGGGTCGGCTCGGAGGGGGCGGCGGACGCCTTCGCGGGCGGTGTCGACGAGGTGGTCGACCTCGACGGTGCCCTGGTCACCCCGGCCTTCACCGACGCCCATGTGCACATGACGTCCACCGGTCTGGCCCTGACCGGCCTCGACCTGTCCGACGCGCCTTCGCTCGAGGCGGCTCTGGCCCTGGTACGGGACTTCGCCGCCGCCCGCCCGGACGACCGTGTCCTCCTGGGCCACGGCTGGGACGCCTCGCGCTGGCCCGGCGGGCGCCCCCCGACGCGAGCGGAGCTCGACGAGGCCACCGGCGGGCGCCCCCTCTACCTGTCCCGCATCGACGTGCACTCCGCGGTCGTCACGACGGCCCTGCTGGACCTGGTCCCGGGCACGGTCGGCCGCGAGGACGCCCCGCTCACCCGCGACGCCCACCACGCGGCACGCGCCGCCGCGCTCGGCGCGGTCACGCCCGCCCAGCGCGGCGAGGCCCAGCGCGCCGCCCTCGCCCACGCCGCCTCGCTCGGCATCGGGTCACTCCACGAGTGCGGCGGCCCCCAGATCTCCTCCGAGGACGACTTCACGGCCCTGCTCCGGCTCGCCGCCGAGGTGCCCGGCCCCCGGCTGATCGGATACTGGGCGGAGCAGGGCGACGAGGGTGTCGCCAGGGCCCGGGAACTGGGCGCGATCGGTGCCGCCGGCGACCTGTTCGTGGACGGCGCCCTGGGCTCGCACACGGCCTGTCTGCACCAGCCCTACGCGGACGCCGGCCACACCGGTACCGCCTACCTCGACGCGGACGCCGTCGCCGCACATGTCGTCGCCTGCACCGAGGCGGGCCTCCAGGCGGGCTTCCACGCCATCGGCGACGCCGCCGTGACCGCCGTGGTCGAAGGAGTGCGCGCCGCCGCCGAGAAGGTCGGCCTGGCCCCGGTGCGCGCCGCTCGCCACCGGGTCGAGCACGCCGAGATGCTCACCCCCGAGTCGATCGCCGCCTTCGCCGAACTGGGCCTGACCGCCTCCGTGCAGCCCGCCTTCGACGCGCTGTGGGGCGGCGAGAACGGCATGTACGCCCAGCGTCTGGGTGCGGAACGGGCCCGCACCCTGAACCCCTTCGCGGCCCTGCTGCGGGCCGGCGTCCCGCTCGCCTTCGGCTCCGACAGCCCGGTGACGCCCCTCGACCCGTGGGGCACGGTCCGGGCCGCCGCCTTCCACCGGACGCCCGGACACCGCGTCTCGGTACGCGCCGCCTTCACCGCGCACACGCGCGGCGGCTGGCGGGCCGTCGGCCGGGACGACGCCGGCGTCCTGGTGCCCGGAGCGCCCGCCGACTACGCCGTCTGGCGGACCGACGCGCTGGTCGTCCAGGCCCCGGACGACCGTGTCGCGCGCTGGTCGACCGACCCCCGTTCGGGTACGCCCGGCCTGCCCGATCTGACCCCGGGCCACGAGCTCCCAATCTGTCTGCGCACGGTGGTGGGTGGCCGGACGGTGTTCGTACGGCCGGGCGAGTGATCTACCGGGGTGGCGCGATCGCGATCGACCGCCGCCGTCCCGTCGCGCGACCTGCGCATCCTCCGTACTGACCAGGCATTTGGTGATGTTTCCGCAGGTCAAACGAGTGTTGACAGCCAGCCGCAGGGGGCCGGTAGGTTCTGCCGAGTCCACCACCGGACGCCCGACCGGGGAGCCTCCGCGCACTCGTCGCAGCGCCGCTGGGTCAGGGACGGTGTGCCGCACCGGGGCATCGTCGCTGGGAGCCAGGCTCAGCGCCCGCGCCGACGAGTGAACGTTCCGGCCGGTCGGGGAGGTGTGACCCGGGTGGGGCCCGGACGCTCAGTAGACAACGGCTTTCGGTCGACCCGCAGCCAGCGGGTCCCAGGTCGGCCCGAAGGGTGCCGGGCCCCCATCCGCAGCGCACACCGCCGTCGGCGCACCCGGTCACCAGTTCACACAGTCGTCCAAAAAGGCCTTCTTACCCCGTTCTTGCGCAATCGACACCACCGTACGAACGAGCTGTCACGTCATCGCAGGCCCCGGCCACTATGGTGGACCCCTGCGTACGACATGAAGGGGCAGCAGTGAACGACGGCGACGGGACCCTCGAGGCAAAGGCCCAGGGGAGGCAGTTCGGTCCGCTCGGCACGGCGTTGGTGATCATTCCGACCTACAACGAGGCCGAGAACATCAAGGCCATCGTCGGCCGGGTACGGAAGGCCGTCCCCGAGGCGCACGTTCTGGTGGCGGACGACAACAGCCCCGACGGCACCGGCAAGCTCGCCGACGAACTGGCCGCCGAGGACGGTCATGTCCACGTCCTGCACCGCAAGGGCAAGGAGGGCCTCGGCGCCGCCTACCTCGCGGGCTTCCGCTGGGGCCTGGACAACGGCTACGGCGTGCTGATCGAGATGGACGCCGACGGCTCCCACCAGCCCGAGGAACTGCCGCGCCTGCTCACCGCCCTCAAGGGAGCGGACCTGGTGCTCGGTTCGCGCTGGGTGCCCGGCGGCCGGGTGGTGAACTGGCCCAAGTCCCGCGAGTTCCTCTCGCGCGGCGGCAGCACCTACTCGCGCCTGATGCTCGACGTGCCGATCCGTGACGTGACCGGTGGCTACCGCGCGTTCCGCCGCGAGACCCTCGAGGGCCTCGGGCTCGACAAGGTCGCCTCGCAGGGGTACTGCTTCCAGGTCGACCTGGCCCGCCGAGCGGTCAGGGCCGGCTACCACGTCGTCGAGGTGCCGATCACGTTCGTGGAGCGGGAACTCGGCGACTCCAAGATGAGTCGTGACATCGTCGTCGAGGCGCTGTGGCGGGTCACGGCGTGGGGCGTCGGCGAGCGGGTCGGCAAGCTCACCGGCAGGAACAAGCAGGCATAGACAGGTCCCCGGGACTGCGCAGGTCCCGCTGACCGTCCCCTTATCCCGCACTGAGCCGGGCCCAGGCACACTGGGAGCA
>NZ_JBHYKH010000052.1:8100-28716 GCF_042741275.1 Streptomyces sp. NPDC058964 | reverse complement strand
ACCGGGCGGCGGCCTCTCGACGCCGCGCGCGCGACCGTGCACAGTTCTTCCTGCGTACTGCCGAGTACGCTCCCGCGCACCACACCGTCGCCTCCCGAGGAGCACCCGTGACCAGCTGGGCCGGCCGGACCGCCGCCGAGATCGCCGCCGCCGTACGCGAGAAGCGGGTCACACCCCGGGAGGTGGTGGCGGAACACCTGGCGCGGATCGAGCGCCTCGACGGCCGCGTCGGCGCGTTCCGCAAGGTGCTGGCCGACTCGGCGCTCACGGCGGCCGACGAGGTGGCGGACCGCTCCGATCTGGCCGAACTCCCCCTGGCGGGCGTGCCCGTGGCCGTCAAGGACAATCTGGCCGTGCGCGGCGAGTCCACCCTCGTCGGCTCGGTGGCGACACCGGACGCACCGGCCGAAGAGGACCATGTCACCGTGGCCCGGCTGCGGGCGGCGGGCGCGGTGGTCGTGGGCCTGACCAACGTGCCCGAGCTGTGCATCTTCGGCACCACGGAAGGCGTCCACGGCACCTCGCGCAACCCGTGGGACACCACGCGCACGGCGGGCGGCTCCTCGGGCGGCAGCGCGGCCGCGGTGGCCGCCGGGATGGTCCCGGTCGCCCTCGGCAACGACGGCATGGGCTCGCTGCGGATCCCTGCGGCGAACTGCGGCCTGGTCACGCTGAAGCCGGGGCATGGGGTGATTCCGGCGGGGATAGGCAACGGCGACTGGTTCGGCATGTCCGAGAACGGACCGCTGGCGACGACGGTCGAGGATCTGTGCCTGGTGCTCTCGGTCCTGGCGGACGAGCGGTTCGCCGCCCGCGGGGAGCCGGCCACGCGGCGGATCGCGGTGTCCCTGCGCAGCCCCCTTGCCGGTGTCGCCGTCACCAAGCCGTATACGACCGCGGTACGCGAGGCGGCCGCCGTGCTGGCCGGGGCCGGTCACCGGGTGCGCCGGGCGGAGCCTCCGTACCCCCTCTCGCTGGGTGTCACGGCACTCCAGCACTGGACGGCGGGGACCGCGGTGGACGCCGAGGGTCTCGACCCGGCACGACTGACCCGGCGGACCCGGGTCCACGCGGCCGTCGGCCGGCGCTTCGTCCGGACCGTGCGCACCGGCGACCGGCGCGAACGCCTGCGCCGCCGGCTGACCCCGTTCTTCACCGAGCACGACGTCCTGCTGACGCCCGCGCTGGCCCGCCGCTCCCCCAGGTCCGTGCCGTGGCACGAGCGGGGCTGGCTGCCCAACGTCCTGGCCAACACCAACTACTCGCCGCTGACGCCGCCGTGGAACCTCACGGGCTGGCCCGCGATGTCCGTCCCGTTCGGCACCCTGCCCTCGGGCGCCCCCTGTGCCGTGCAGCTGGTGGGCCGCCCCGGAACCGAGGCGGACCTGCTGGAGCTGGCCGGGCAGCTGGAGAAGCTGCACCCATGGCAGCGCACGGCACCGCTCGACTGACGGAGGCCCTCACCGGTGGCGGATCACGACCGGTTCTCCCGGCCCGCGCAGATCGCGAAGGCCGACATGGCCGGGACCGGGAGGCTCGGCGCAGTACGGTCCGTGCAGATCCAGTCCGGTGAGATCGCCGGCGATCACCGCACCTGGCCCGAAGTGCGTCTCGTCCAGTTCGAAGACCAGCCTGGTGCCCGCCCCGGTGGGTGCGTCGAACCTCCGCGGCTCCTCGGCCGGCCGGATCCCGGCGAGTTCCTGCCGGAGTCCGTGACCGTCGCGCCACACCTCGACCAGGGTGCGGGCGCACAGGGCCGCGGCGGCAGCGGCGATCCAGCGGTCCGGACCGAGGAGAGATCCGCAGTAGCCCTCACGGGGCAGACCTCGCTCGTCCAGGGCGTCGGGCCGGTCGTCGCGGATGGAGAAGACGAGGTCGCCGAGGACCTCCGCCTCGGCCCGCAGCGTGTGGAGGGGCGCGAGGCGTGCCGCGGGGTGCAGCACGTGCGACAGCACCTCGGCCGGCACCCGGGTGGCCAGCCCGGGGTTCCCCCGGGCGGCTCCGAAGCGCATGGCGGGATTCGCGCGGACGTGCTCGTCGATCTCCACGATCCGGATGTCGGCCTCGGTGTACTTCCTGTCCCCCACGTCCCCGCCCTCGCTAGCTGTAATGACCACGAGCGTTGTTAACAGTGGGCGGCGGAGACGTGATCAAGGCTGGAGGCGCGTTATGGGCAAGGGGGAGCCAGCCGAAGCCGTGTGGTCGCCCACTGTCTCATCTGGTGGACACCGCTTCATCGCACGATCTCTCCTCGGAAGGTTCAACCTGCACGAGGGCGCCTGAGCGCGATCAGGCATGCGGCGCGCCACCGTCCGCCGCCAGGCGCGTGAGCCACTCACGCAGCAGGCGCTGCTCGGCGTCGCTCAGGACATCGGCGTCGTCGGGGAGGGCGGCGCGCAGCGCGCGGGCCGCTGCGGCGGGACCGGACTCCGCGGTGGGGACCGCCGGCTCGGCGCGGGTGACGGCCGCGACCATGGACTCGCGCAGGACGGTCAACAGCGCCGGATTGCGGCGGTCCGCGGGGGTGGAGTGCCAGGTGGTGACCGCGCCCTGGCCGGTGGCCTGGATGATCTGGGCGGCCAGCTCCTCGTCGACCCGCAGCCACCCCCCGGCCGCCAGCCGACGCACCCGCCCATGGAGGATCTCCAGGCCCGCGCGGTGTGCTGCGTCCGATCCCCGGCCGGTGGCCCTGTTCATCACCGCGAACAACTCGGGGCGACAGACCCCGAACTCGACCACGATGTCCCAGCCGCGGCGCAGCTCCTCCACCGGGTCCTGCGGAGCGGGGTCGAGCTGCGCGCGCTTTCTCTCCAGGAACTGCGCGTAGCCGTGCTCGGCGACGGCCTCAAGGAGCCCCTCCTTGTCGCCGAAGAGGCGGTAGATCGCCGGCGGCTGCATTCCGGCCGCGGCGGCGACCGCGCGGGTGCTCACCGCGTCAGGGCCGCCGTTCTCCAGCAGCTCGACGGCCGCCTCGACGATGCGGCGCCGAGGGCTGTCGGTGGAGTCGCGCGTAGCCATGAACCGATGGTACCGAGGATTTGGTTCCACCGGAATTTCCAGTGTTACCGTTGAAGTGATTCCACCGGAAATAGTGTCGGGAGAACCCAATGATCATCGTGACCGGAGCCACCGGAAAGCTCGGCCGCCGCACCGTCGAGCGCCTCCTGGAGCGCGTCCCCGCCGACCGCGTCGGCGTCAGCGTCCGCGACCCCCGCAAGGCCCAGGACCTCGCCGACCGCGGCGTACGCGTCCGGCAGGGGAGCTTCGACGACCCCGCCTCGCTCGTGCACTCCTTCGAGGGCGCCGAGCAACTGCTCCTGGTCTCCCTCGACCGCACGGGCCAGGAGTGCGTCACCGGCCACCGCGCCGCCATCGACGCCGCCGTGAAGGCCGGCGTCGGCCGCATCCTCTACACCAGCCAGATGGGCGCCGCCCACGACTCCCGGTTCCAGGCATGCCGCGACCACGCCCAGACCGAGGACCTGCTGCGCGCCACCGGCCTGCCCTGGACCGCGCTGCGCAACGGCTTCTACGCCTCCAGCGCCCTGCAGTTCCTGGAGTCCGCCCGCCACGCCGGCGACATCGCCCTCCCTGCCGACGGCCCCGTCGCCTGGACCGGCCACGACGACCTCGCCGAGGCCACCGCGGCGATCCTCGCCGAGGAGCACCGCTTCGAGGGGCCCACCCCGCCGCTCACCGGCCCGGCGGCGCTCGACTTCGACACCGTCGCCGAGATCGCGTCCCAGACCACCGGACGGCCCTTCACCCGCACCGTCGTCCCCGACGACGCCTTCCGCGAGCAGGTCCTGGCGCACGGCGCCCCGGCCCCGATCGCCGACCTGATGCTGAGCATCTTCGCCGCGGCACGGAATGGCGAGTTCACCGCTGTCGACTCGACGCTGGCCGAGCTGATCGGGCGAGAACCCGCCACCTTCCGCACCCAGCTGGAGCATGCCTGGGCCGAATAGATCCAGTGGGGCGCGCAGACGGCCCCGGCCTGACTCGCCGCCCACAAAAGGCTCGCCCTCTATCGCCCGAGGACGTCGATCACCAGATCGGCGGCCTCGGGCACAAACTCAGACTCCGCATCAGATTCCGCACCATCCCAGAGGTTTCCCGTGCCCCACCCCCATGCCCGGCTGACCATCCACGGCAGACGGCTCCTCGTCGACCGGGTCCGCGCTGGCAGACCCATCGCCCACGTCGCCGAAGAAATGGGCATCTCCAGCACCACAGCCCACAAATGGGTCCGGCGCTGGCGAGCCGAAGGCGATCCGGGGTTGTATGACCGTTCCAGTCGACCCCTGACGACACCGCACCGAACCCCTGCCGATGTCGAGAATCGCATCTGCGAGCTACGGCGCGACCGCAAGCTCGGTCCTGCACGGATCGGCCCGGTCCTGGGCATACCCAGCTCGACGGTCCACGTGTCCTGACCCGCTACGGCCTGAACCGGCTGCGCTGGATGGACCGGCCCACCGGTCAGATCATCCGACGCTACGAACGATCACATCCCGGCGAACTGGTCCACGTCGATATCAAGAAGCTCGGCAACATTCCAGACGGCGGCGGACATCGGATCATGCCCCGCCAGCAGGCCGCGGGCAATCGGCAGGCCACAACCGACGTGCGTAGGGGCGGCAGTCCCGTGATCGGCTACAGCTTCGTTCACACAGCCGTCGACGATCACTCCCGGCTCGCGTACAGCGAGGTTCTGACCGACGAACGCAAAGAGACCGCGGCCTCCTTCTGGCAGCGCGCGAATACCTTCTTCGCCGAGCACGGCATCACCGTCGAGCGCGTCCTCACCGACAACGGCTCCTGCTACAGATCCCGCCTGTTCGGCCAGACTCTCAGCGCCACCGGCATCGTCCATAAGCGCACGCGCCCCTATCGCCCGCAGACGAACGGCAAGGTGGAGCGCCTAAATCGCACCCTGCTCGACGAATGGGCATACGTGCCGCCCGTACTCCAGCAACGCCGAACGCACCGAAGCCCTGACAGACTTCCTCCACACCTACAACTACCACCGGTGCCACACCGCACTCGACGGCCAACCACCCATCAGCCGCGTCAACAATCCTGCGGGTCAATACAGCTAGCCGAGCGCCCTGTACATGATGTGCAGTCCCACCCGCCCGTGCCGGGGATGGTCGAACGCCTCCGGCACCGTGCCCAGGACGGTGAAACCCAGGGAGGTCCACAGCTTCACGGCGGGGTTGGTCTCGACGACCGCGTTGAAGACCATCGCGCGGTATCCCTGCACCTCGGCCTCGGCGAGGATGTGCTCGGCGAGGGCGCGGCCGATGCCGCGGCCGCCCCGGTCGGGGTCGACCATGAAACCGGCGTTCGCGACACCGGCGGCGGGGCCGCCGTAGTTGGGGACGAGGTAGGCGGAGCCGACGACGGCTCCGGAGGCGTCCTCGGCCACGTAGACCCGCTTTGCGGGGCTCATCCAGAGCTCGCGGGCCGCTTCCTCCGAGGTGTCGGGGTCCCAGGCGTACGTCTCGGCGGCGGCGACGATCCGGTGCCAGAAAGGCCAGATCCGCGGCCAGTCGTCGGCCGCGGCTTCTCTGATCAGCATGGGCGTGAGTCTCGCACGCCCATGCGTCAGGCGAACGCGATGGGGCTGACCCGCGGGTCAGTCCACGCTCGGCAGGATGTGGGGTTCGGCGAGGTCCTCCTCGTAGCCCGCGAGGCGGATCGGGGCGGAGCGGGCCCACACGTCCAGGCTGCCGAGCTCTCCGGGCCTGCGGCCCGCGCGCTCCGTGCGTTCCTTGGGGCGCTGATCGCGATTCGTCTTCTCCGGTGTCACCGCGCACTCCTTATGTGTCGGGTCACCCTCGGGGCGTACCGGTCAGTCTGCGATCCGGTGCCTGACGCCCGCTCGGGTCTGGATGGAAGGCCAGCTCGGACGCGGTGGCGCCGGTCACTCGAACGAGAGCAGGCCGTGGTGTACCGGCTTGTCCCGGGACGGACCGTGGGTGTGGGTGGGACCCGTAGTGCTGTCCGTCGGCTACAGACTAACCAAATGAGCAGGGGTGCGCTCGATAGGGAGTGCAAACAAGCTGTAACTATCTCGAGTCACTCAGTGCTCCACCAGGACCATTCTGCAATGATTTGTTACATAATGCGGGTTTTGGGATCACCCAATTGGGCTATATCGACGTCCACGTTGTTCAGTTCAAGTGCCGTTGGCCGACTCGCAAGCTGGTCATGATCTGCTGACGTACGGCAACGGCTGTCTCGCGGGAGGACTGACGCATGGAGCTGCGCAGCGTCGAGGAGCTGATGGAGCTGCTGGCGGCCCGTCCGCACCAGCGGGCGCTGCGGACCGCGGCCCTGCTGCGCCGCGGCCGCCCCGCCGACAAGGAGCTCCAGGTGGCGGGGCTGGTGCACGGCATCGGGCGGCTGCTCGGCCCCGATGACGAGAGCGGGCGGGCCGACCGCGCGGCCGACGCGGTACGGCCCCTGCTCGGCGAGCGGGTCTCCCACCTGGTACGCCACCACCGCGGCCCGCTCTTCGACCCCGCCGCCGACGACGACGTGCTGCGGCTGCGCCAGGCGGGCGAGGAGAGCCGGACCGCCGGGTTCGACGCCGGGGTGCTGGAGGACTGGCGCACGGTGCTGGAGCTGGTGTCGGCGCGCAACTCGCGTCTGGGGGCTGTCGACTGACGGCCCGTCATGAGACGGTACGGCGATGACGTCGTCGTACGGGATCGAGGGCAGGGCGGCCGTCGTCACCGGCGGCACGCGCGGGATCGGGCGCGCCGTCGCCGGCGCGCTCGCCGCCGCCGGGGCGCTGGTGTGCGTGGCCGCGCGGGACGCGGGCGAGGTGCGGCGCACGGCGGCCGGGCTGGGCGGCATCGGAATGGCCGGGAACGCGGCCGACCCGGAGTCGCAGCGGGAGCTGACGGAGCTGGTCCTGCGCGAGTTCGGACGGCTCGACATCCTGGTCAACAACGCGGCGACGAACCAGCCGTACGGACCGCTCATGGACGCCGATCCGGCCCTGTGGCGCGAGGCGTTCACCGTCAACGTCGAGACACCGCTGCGGCTGGTGCAGTGCGCCTGGCGGGGCTGGATGCGCGAGCACGGTGGGACCGTGGTCAACATCTGCACGGAGGGCGCCGGGCACGTGGGGCCTCATGTCGGGGCGTACGGCACCAGCAAGGCCGCGCTCCTGCATCTCACCCGGCAGCTCGCCGGGGAGCTCGCACCCCGGGTGCGGGTCAACTCCGTCTCCCCCGGCCTCGTCCGCACGGACATGGCCCGTTTCGTGTGGGAGGCGGGCGAGGAGGAGATCGCCGCGGGCCTGCCCCTCGGGCGGATCGGGGAACCGGAGGACGTCGCGCGGGCGGTGCTGTGACCGGCGGCCGACGCCGCCGAACGGACCACCCCCGAATGGATCACCGGTGCACGAATTGACCGCGCCGGGTGCCCCCGGCAGAAGGTCGGCGGGCCCGGTCAGGGCCCGCCCGGTGGGATCCGGCCCCTCGCTCCGGTCACCACTTGCCGGGCGCGTAGTCCTTCATGAACACGCCGTACAGGTCCTCGCCCTGCTCGCCGCGGACGATCGGGTCGTAGACGCGAGCCGCGCCGTCGACCAGGTCGAGCGGGGCGTGGAAGCCGGCCTCGGCCAGGCGCAGCTTGTCGTAGTGCGGACGCTCGTCGGTGATCCAGCCGGTGTCGACGGACGTCATGAGGATGCCGTCGGTCTGGAACATCTCCTGGGCGCTGGTCCGCGTGACCATGTTCATGGCCGCCTTCGCGGCGTTGGTGTTCGGGTGCCCGGCGCCCTTGTAGCCGCGGCCGAAGACGCCTTCCATCGCCGAGACGTTGACGACGTAGGCACGGCCGCTGACGGCCTTCTTCGCGGCGTCCGCCATCGCCGGGCGCAGGGCACTGATCAGGATGAACGGCGACGTGTAGTTGCACAGCTGGGTCTCCAGCAGCTCGACCGGCGAGATCTGGTCGATGGTCTGCACCCAGGTGTTGGTCTCGACGACGTCGGGGACGAGCCCGCCCGCGTCGATGGCGGTGCCGTCGAGGTGCCGGGCGACGCTGGCGTTGCCCGCGACGAGCGCGAGGTCGGCGACCTTCTGCGCGTCTAGGCCGCTGGTGCCGACGGGCAGCGCGGCGATCCCGTCGACGGCGCCGGAGTTGAAGGCGCCGATGACGTGGTGGGCGGGGAGTTCACCGGCGGGCAGCGGCGCGCTCTCGCCCTCGACCAGGGCCGCGTAGGCGGAGGGCAGGCGGCGCACGGTCTGCGTCGCGTTGTTGATCAGGATGTCGAGCGGACCCGCCTCGGCGACCTGCTCGGCCAGGGCGACGGCCTGCGCCGGGTCGCGCAGGTCGATGCCGACGATCTCCAGCCGGTGCATCCAGTCCGCCGAGTCCTCCATCGCCTTGAACCGGCGGATGGCGTCCTTGGGGAAGCGCGTGGTGATCGTCGTGTGCGCGCCGTCCCGCAGCAGGCGCAGCGCGATGTACATGCCGATCTTGGCGCGGCCGCCGGTGAGCAGGGCGCGCTTGCCGGTGAGGTCGGCGCGGGCGTCGCGCTTGGCGCGGTTCGTCCGGGCGCAGTCGGGACAGAGCTGGTGGTAGAAGTAGTCGACCTCGACGTAGCGGGCCTTGCAGGTGTAGCAGGAGCGGGGCCGCTGGAGTATCCCGGCGACCTGGCCCGCCTCGGTGACCGACGACGGCAGGATGCCCTCGGTCTCGTCGTCGATGCGCTGGGCGGAGCCGGTCGCGGTGGCCTCCGTGACCGCCTTGTCGTGGGCGGTCTTGGCGGCCCGGCGCTCCTGGCGGCGGCGCTGCTTGACCGTCCGGTAGACGCCGGCCGTCGCCCGGCGCACCGCGATGGCGTCGGGGTGGTCGACCTCGAGCCGGTCGAGTTCCTCGAGCACGCCGAGGCAGACGGCCAGGCGCTCGGGGTCGATGCCGGGGCCGTAGACCGCCTCGTCCTCGGCCGTCGGGCCGTCCTGTGTCACCGTCATCGCGCTGCCGTTCCCTGATCCTGCGCGCAGCGCTCCGACTCGCGCCCGCTTTCGAACGGGGAAGTCTACGGAGCGCCGGGCCGCACCGGCAAACCGGTCATGATCAGGGATCGCAGGCCGCGATCAGCGTCTCCACCTCGTCCGTCACCGCGCGGGCGAGCACGTCGAGGTCCGGCACCGCCCGCGCGTCGGCGACCAGTCCGTAGTGCACGCGTCCGCGGTAGGTCGAGATCGCCACCGCCAGGGACTGGCCGGGGGCCAGCGGGGCGAAGGGGTAGACCTCCGTGAGCGGGTGTCCGCCGAGCCGCAGGCCGAGGCCGGGCAGGGGCACGCTGGTGACCAGGATGTCGAACCAGAGCCGGGCCGCCTGACCGACGAGCGGGCCGCCGAGGCGGTGACCGAGGGCGGGGACGTGGTCGGCGAGCAGGGCGACGGCACCGGCGCCCCGGTTGGGGCCGGCGTCCTTGTTGCGGTCCATCGCCGTACGGACCGTGCCGAGCCGGCTGACCGGGTCGGGGTCGCCGACGGGAAGCCGTATCAGGTAACCGGAGAGCCGGTTGCCCTGTGGCTGCGCGGTGCGCGGGCGGCGCCTGGAGACGGGGATCAGGGCACGCGGCGCCACGCCCTTGCTGCCGTCGCCGCGCTCGTCGAGCCAGCGGCGCAGGGCACCCGCGACGACGGCGATGAGGACGTCGTTGACGGTGCCGCCGACGGCCTTGCGGACCCGGTGCACGTCGTCGATGTCCAGGACCACTCCGGCGGTTCGCCGGGTGCCGCTGGGCTCGGCGGTGAGCGCGGCGGAGGAGCGGACGCCCAGGGTGGACAGGGCGACGGAGGCGCCGATGTCGAGGGCCCGGCCCACGTCGGAGAGCGCGCCGCGCAGCAGGCCGGGCAGCTTGCGCACGTCGGGCAGCAGTCCGCGCGGCGGCTCGATGGCACGGGGGCCGCGCTCCGGCAGGTCCAGCGGGTCCAGGACGCCGGCGGCCAGCTTGAGCGCCCGCAGGCCGTCGGCGAGGGCGTGGTGGAACTTGAAGAGCACGGCGAAGGAGACCCCGTCCTCGCCGGGCAGGACGTGTGCCTCCCAGGGCGGCCGGCCGCGCTCAAGCGGGCGCTCCATGAGCCTGCCCGCGACGGCGTGGAAGTCGTCGGTCGGGGCGTGCAGGCGTACGTGGTTCAGCGGGTCGAAGCCGGGGTCGGCCTCACGGGTGGCGCCGCCGAAGGCCAGCGGGCGGCGCAGGTCCGGCGACTGCCAGACGTCACGGATGCGCATCCGCAGTCCGGGGACGGCGGCGGCGCGGGCGGCGAGCAGATCGGCTGCGTGGGCGCCGGCGGTGGGCGAGTGCGCGGAGAAGACACCGAGCGCGCCCAGGTGCATCGGGTGACGGTCGGACTCGATGTTCCAGAACGCAAGGTCGAGGGGAGCGAGCAGGTCAGCAGTCAAGGGCTTGCCTCGCATCGACAGTGGGTGGACAAGCAGTCAACCTCTGGCAGCCGATTACGGTCAAGTACGATCAGGCCACGCTCAGTTAACAGCAGATTAAGTCCCGCCCCTACGGGGAGGAGCGGGGTTCATGGGGCTCCTGAGGTCACTTCAGGACCGGCGGCGCCGCCTGGGGTGACGTACCCCACGCGGACGGGCGCGGGCCCACGGTGAAGGCGAGCGAGCGCAGTGACCGCAGCGCGCCGGTCGTCAGGAAGGTCCGGTCGTACGGCGCTCCGTCCGTGCGCGCCGACTGGATGTACCGGTCGGCGGCCGTGGTGCCGGGCGCGGTCACGGTGAGCCCGCCGCCCGGCCAGTAACGGCGGTCGAGGGTCAGGTCGACCCGGTCGAAGACCGGCGTGGACAGGCCCCAGGTGCCGTAGCCGGGCTGGACCGGGAAGAGCCCGATCGACGAGAGCACGTTCCAGGCGGACATCGTGCCCAGGTCGTCGTTTCCGGTCATGCCGGTCGGCGTGTCGGTGAAGAGGGTCAGCGCCGCGTGCACCACGTCCGTGGTCTTCCAGGGCTGCCCGGTCGCCAGATAGGTGTACGGGGCGATGAGGTCGGGCTCGTTCTGCGGGTTGTACGTGGCCGCGTTGTAGTAGGCGTACGGGTCGCCGTGCACCCACACCTCGCGCGCGGTGCGCGCCGGGTCCGCCAGCAGCCGGTCGTATGCGAAGAACGCGTCGAGCCGGTCGTTCGCCGCCCGCTCGCCGCCGATCAGACCGATCATGCCCGGCAGGTCCTGCGGCACCAGCCACTGGTACTGCCAGGCCGTTCCCTCGTGGAAGCCGACGCTGCGGGCCGGGTCGGCCGGTCCGGCGAAGGCCCCCGCGGCGTCCCTGGCACGGAAGAAGCCGGTCGAGGGGTCGAAGACGTTGCGGTAGTTGCGGGAGCGGGCCGCGTACCGGTCGGCGTCCGCGAAGTGCCCCAGACCGCGCGCCATCTGAGCCAGCATCGCGTCGGACAGTGCGTACTCCAGGGTGACCGAGGCACCCTGGTGGTAGTCGGAGTCACCGAGCTTGGCATGCGGGCGGCCCTCGACGTACGGCGCGAAGCCGTTCGCGATGTACTCCGCGTTGGCCTCCCGGCCCGCACTCGGGGAACCGGCCGGCGGTACGCCGTCGGCGTTCCGCCGCAACAGGCGGTACGCGCGCTTCTCGTACCCCTTCAACAGGCCCTGGTGGTAGGCGGTGGTCAGGAACGGGGTGACGGGGTCGCCGGTCATGATGTTCGTCTCGACCGTGCCGTAGCCCCACTTGGGCAGCCAGCCGCCCTCCTCGCCGACCTTCAGCACCGACAGCGCCATGTCGCGGGCCTCGTGGGGCGCCAGCAGGGCGAGGAGCTGGCACTGAGTGCGGTAGGTGTCCCACAGGGACCAGTTCTGGTAGTACGTGAAGCCCCTGGCGCGGTGGACGCGCAGGTCCCAGCCGCGGTAACGGCCGTCGGCGTCGCTGCCGGTGTTCGGCGCCAGGAATGACCGGTACAAGGACGAGTAGAAGGTCCGGCGCAGGCTGTCGTCGCCGCCACGGACACGGACGTCGGCGAGCCGGTCCTCCCAGCTGCGGAGGGCCCGGCCGCGCACGGAGTCGAACGAACGGCCGCCTTCTGCACGGAGGTTGACTGCGGCGCCGTGTGCGTCGACGTACGACAGGGCGGTGGCCGCCTCGACGGTGCGGTCCTTCGTCGTGTCGAAGCGGACGTAGGCGCCGCCGGCTCCGCTCGTCGAACCCGCGGTCACCGTCGAGCCGTTCCAGGTGCCGTACGAGGCGAAGGGGCGGTCGAACCGGGTGATCGTGTAGACCGTGTACGGCTTGGTGTCCTGGCAGAATCCGCGGCCGGTGATGGCGGTGCGGACGGTGCGGTTGTCGAGGATCTCGACCTTGGAGGAGACCCCGGTGTGCAGTGACTGGGCCGCGTTCAGCAGGACGTTGGCCCTGTCGGTGGCGGGGAAGGTGTAGCGCTGCACACCGGTGCGTGCGGTTGCCGTCAGTTCGGCCTCGATTCCGGACTTCAGGCCGACCCGGTAGTAGCCGGGGCTCGCCCGTTCGTCGTCGTGGCTGAATTCCGCCGCGTAGGAGGCGTAGTCCGTCCGCGTGACGTCACCGGTGGTCGGCAGCACGGGAAGGTCGCCGCCGAGGCCGCAGCCGACGCCGGATAGGTGCACCAGGGAGAAGCCGCGGATGTGGTTCTGGGAGTAGTCGTAGCCGGTGTTGTGGCCGGTGTCCGGCGAGAGCTGCACCATGCCGAAGGGGACGGCGGCGCCAGGGTAGGTGTTGCCTTCGTTCTCGGTACCGATGAACGGATTGACCAGGTCGGTGAGAGGGCCTTCCCGGTCGGCCGCCAGGGCCGAGGGCCCGGCGAGTGCGGCGCCGAGAAGTGCCGCCGCCGTGACCCCCCTCAACGCACCGCGTAGCCATGTGGTCCTTCTCATGGGCGGGTGTGCCTCCTCAGGACGCGTGGACAACGTTGTCAAAGCCGCGCCTCATTCTTCGGTGTGGACGTGTACCCGTCAAGATTGCGTCGGGTTTTCCGGTGCTCGGCCTGACACCCGCTCAGACCAGGTGCCGCAGATGGTCGTCGGTCCCGCTGTCCTCGAACTGCGCCACGAAGACGTCGGGGGCGAGGCCGTCGGCCGCGGTGGCGGGCGGCGCCGGGAGACCGGCGCCGACGGCCAGGCCTCCGGTCTGCAGGAAGTGTCGCCGGGCGAGAGGCATACGGCCTCTCCTGTCGGGGGAGTCGGGGAGCGGGGCGCGGGCGCCTGTCCTGCCGTGCGCGAAGGCAGGGCCGTGCCTCGTCCTTCCCGCCGGGCGGTGGGGTGCGGTCCGTCCGCCTCTCGGCGCGGGGACGGACCGCACCGTGTGCGCGCATCAGCGCACGGCTCCCGGCGGTGGCGGGGAGGCGTCCGCCGAGGCCGCCTCGGGGTCAGGCGCAGCCGGCGGGCGTCACCCGCGAGGCGTCGTCGATCAGCGCCCGCTGGGCCGCGCCGAGTCGCTCGGCATCGGGCTTGACGACCTTGCGGTCGTACGTCATCAGGCCGTTGAGCTCGCCCTCGACGTCCGAGATCTGCGTGTAGACGGCGCCGTTGCCGCCCTTGCAGGCGAGGGCGTGCACCTCGGCCAGCTTCTTGAGGTAGTCGTCCGTGTAGGCCGAGGGGTCGACGTCCACGTACGACTGCTGGACCGACCAGGCGTGACCGGGGACCGCCAGCCCCAGGCCGCCGTACTCCCCGGCGACGAGAGCCCGTTCACCGTCCGGATGCGGTGGCAGGGCGGGACTCGGGTAGCCGTGTTCGTCCATGATGTCGCCGGTGCCTCCGTCGGCCCCCAGATTGAGGCCCGACATGCTGTTGACCAGCCGGGTCGGGTCCCAGGCCTTGGCCTGGTCGGCGATGCGGGCCATGTCGTACTGGCCCCACCCCTCGTTGAAGGTGACCCACATGACGACCGACGGGCTGCTGACGTGTTCGTCGATCATCTGCTTCATCTCGCGCTCGTACTCGGCGCGGGCCGCGGCGCTCGGGTTCACCCCGGCCGTCATCGCCGGCATGTCCTGCCACACCATGAGGCCGAGCCGGTCGGCCCAGTAGAACCAGCGGTCGGGTTCCACCTTGATGTGCTTGCGGACCGCGTTGAAGCCCATCTTCTTGTGCATCTTCAGGTCGTGGGCGAGGGCCTCGTCGGTCGGGGCGGTGTACAGGCCGTCCGGCCAGAAGCCCTGGTCGAGCGTGGCCATCATGAAGACCGGGCTGCCGTTGAGCATGGTGCGCGGCACGCCGTTCACCTTCTCGACCTCGACCGACCGCATCCCGAAGTAGCTGCCGACGCGGTCGCCCCCGACGCCGACCTCGAGGCCGTACAGGAAGGGGTCGTCCGGGGACCACAGGTGGGCCTTCGGGATCCGCAGGGTCAGGGCCTTTCCGCTGCGGCCGGTGACCGTGCGCACTCTGCGCTTTCCGTCGTAGGCGGTGGCGGTGACGGGCAGTCCGTCTCGCACGCCCCGGGGTTCGATCGTCAGGGTGCCCGCGGCCACGTCCGGCGTGAGCTTGAGCGTGTCGACGTGGTCGGGCGTCACCGGCTCCATCCACACGGTCTGCCAGATGCCGGAGGACGGGGTGTACCAGATGCCGCTCGGGTCCAGGCGCTGTTTGCCCAGCGGCGGGTTCTCACCGTTCGTGGCGTCGGTCGGGTCGTAGACGCCGACGATCAGCTCCTGGATGCGGCCGGGCTCGAGGGCCGCGGTGATGTCCGCGCTGAACTTGTCGTAGCCACCTTTGTGTTCGGCGACCTTGGTGCCGTTCACGTATACCTCCGCCTGCCAGTCGACCGCGCCGAAGTTCAGCTGCAGGCGCTTGCCGGAGCCGATCTTCCAGCCGGCCGGGACGGTGAAGGTGCGCCGGTACCACATGCGGTCCTCGTGCCGTTCGAGGCCGGACAACTGCGACTCGACGGGGTAGGGGACGAGGACCTTCTCGGGAAGGTGCTTGCCGACCGGCGGTTGTTCCCCGGCCTTGGCGGCGGCGAACTGCCATGATCCGTCGAGGTTCTGCCAGGAGTCACGGGTCAGTTGTGGCCGCGGGTATTCGGGATGGGCGTTGCGCGGTGAGACCTCGTCGGCCCACTTGGTGCGCAGCTCGTAGGTGGATCTGTTGGCGCCGCTGCTCCAGAACGGTCTGACAACGTTGCCGTTGTCCGCGTTGAGGCCGCCCCTGCCGTCGTAGCGGACGTCGGCGAGGCCGGGGGCCGTGCCGGTCTTGTTGCCGACGACGGGTTCCTTGAGCGCGATCAGGAGCGACTTCGGATCGGCGGGGTCGAGCCGGGCCGTGCCGAGCGGCCAGGTGGCGCCGCCGATCACGGCGGCGATGTGGTCGGTGAGGTCCGCCGGAGGCGCGGAGAGGGCCTGGGCGAAGCCGAGTCGGAGCGTGCGGCCGTCCGCGCCGACGGTGGTGGAGGTGGCCCCGTCGTAGTCGAAGCCGTCGGGCAGGCGGAACGCGGACTGCGGGACGGCGGTCTTGCCGCCGCCGGGTGGGGTCCACCGCAGATGGAGGTTGGAGCCCCCGTAGTGCTCGAAGTACTCCACCTTGATGTCGTAGTCGTGGCCCGCGGTCAACTCGACCGGAGGACCGGTCTGTTCGCGGTCCCAGTCGTCGACCCAGTGGTCGATGACCAGGGTGTCGCCGACCCAGAGGCGGAAGCCGTTGTCCCCGGTGATCGAGAAGGTGGTGGGGCCGGTCTTCTCCGGCACGATCTTCCCGGTCCAGCGGACGCTGACGTCGTCCGACTGCCCGGTGGCGAAGTTCAGTCGCGGCTCCAGGGTGTCGAAGTCGAGCTTCGGATCGAATCCGGTCGCCTTGAGCTCGTGGAAGTCGAAGGCGCCGGGGGCCGACTGCGTGTAGTACTCGCCCTTGAGGCCGTGAACCTCGACGGGATCGTCGACCGCGTTCGCGACGGGTGTCGCGGCGAGTCCCGCGGTGCCCAGCGCCGCGGCGAGCAGCAGGGCGAGACGTTGCCTTAGGGGTTGGATGCGCACGAATCCTCCTTGACTGAGGAAGGGTGGCGGCTCGTTGCTTCTGTCTGTACAACGTTGGAAGGAACGGCAGTTGGCATGAGAGCACGGCTCCCGGCTGCTGTCCAGGGTCATGACAAAGGCTCCGGGGACGGGGCGCCCATCGACGCTGAGGAGATCCCTTGCGGGTCAGCCTGAAGGACGTGGCGGAACGCGCCGGCGTTTCGATCAAGACCGTGTCCAATGTTGTCAACAACTATCCGCACGTCACCCCGGCGATGCGGGCCCGGGTGCAGTCGGCCATCGACGAGTTGGGTTACCGGCCCAACCTGACCGCGCGGCATCTGCGCAAAGGGCGAACGGGGATCATCGCGCTGGCCGTGCCCGAGCTCGGCAACCCGTACTTCGCGGAGCTGGCCGGTGCGGTGATCGACGCGGCCGCCGAGCACGAGTTCACCGTTCTGCTCGATCACACGCGCGGTGACCGCCGACAGGAGATCCTGGTCAGCCAGGGCTTCCGGGCCCGGGTGATCGACGGGCTCATCCTCAGCCCGCTGGAGCTGGAGGCCGAGGATCTGCAGGGCCGGTCGGACGACGTGCCGCTGGTGCTGCTCGGTGAGCGCGTGTACGACCTGCCCTACGACCACATCGCGATCGACAACGTCGCGGCGGCCCGGTGCGCGGTTCGTCATCTGCTCGGTCGCGGCCGCACCCGGATCGCCTATCTCGGCGCGCGCACCGACTCCGCGAACCGGCCCGCCCATCTGCGCCTCGCCGGCTGGCGCGAGGAACTGAGCGCGGCCGGAGTGCCCGCGCCGGACAGCCTGGTGGTGCCGGTCGGTGGCTGGGACCGGGACGACGGGGCGCGCGCGATGGCCGAGCTGCTGGACTCGGGGGTGCGCCCGGACGCGGTGTTCGCGTTCAACGACCTGATCGCCATCGGGGCGATGCGAGTGCTCCACGAGCGGGGTCTGCGGGTGCCCTGGGACGTGGCGGTGGTGGGTTTCGACGACCTCGCCGAGGGGCGCTTCGGGGCCGTCACCCTGACCACGGTATCGCCGGACAAGCAGGCGATCGCGCGCATGGCCCTCGCCTCGCTGCTGCGCAGTCTGTCGGGGCGTGAGGTGACCGGTGGACGCGAACTGACCGCGGATTTCCGGCTGGTGGAGCGGGAGAGCACGCTGGGACGACGCTGACTGGACGCTGGCGGATGCTGACGGGATTTCGGACGGGAGGGTTTACAGGCCCCTTCCAACGATGTAAAAACCTCCCCTGAACGACGTGCACGCCGAGTTGACCGCAAGAGCCAGCCTCCCCGAGAGCGCTCTCACGCGCCGGGGCCGCGCCGTTTGGGGACTCCCATGAAGCCCATCGCACTTGTCCGTCGCACCTCCGCACGCCACCTCCTCGCCGCCGGCCTCGTCACCAGCCTGGCGCTCGTGACCGCATGCACCAAGTCCGAGGACGACTCGGGGAAGGGCAGCTCCGCCTCCCAGCCCGGCGACGCCGGACAGGTGGTCGCCTCGCCGGGCACCGGCTCCGGACCCACCTGCACCGTGGACGCCTACGGCGGCCGGAAACTCGACCTGAACAGCGCCACCGTCGGCTTCTCCCAGTCCGAGAAGGAAGCCAATCCCTTCCGGATCGCGGAGACCGCGTCCATCAAGGCCGAGGCGCGGAAGCGAGGCGTCGAACTCCTCACGGCCAACGCCCAGTCGCAGTTCTCCAAGCAGATCAGTGACGTCCAGGACCTCATCGCCAAGGGCGCCGACCTGCTCGTCATCGCGCCGCTGAACTCCGACGGCTGGGAGCCGGTGCTGCGAGCCGCGGCCGCCAAGCACATCCCGATCGTGACGATCGACCGCAAGATCAACGCCACCGCCTGCAAGGACTACGTGAGCTTCATCGGGTCCGACTTCGTGGAACAGGGCCGACGGGCCGCGGACCGGATGATCGAGGCGACCGGCGGCAAGGGCGAGATCGCCGTTCTGCTCGGCGCGGCCGGCAACAACGTGACGACCGAGCGCACCAAGGGCTTCGAGGACCGGATCAAGGAGAAGGCACCCGGCCTGAAGATCGTCTTCCGGCAGACCGGAGAGTTCGCCCGCGAGAAGGGCCAGTCGGTGACCGAGAACCTGATCCAGTCCAAGCCGGGCATCACCGGAATCTACGCCGAGAACGACGAGATGGGCCTCGGCGCCGTCAACGCCCTCAAGAGCGCGGGCAAGAAGCCGGGCGACGTGAAGATCGTCACCATCGACGGCACGCGCAACGCCGTGCAGGGCATCGTGGACGGCTGGATCTACGGCGTCATCGAGTCCAATCCGCGCTTCGGGCCGCTCGCCTTCCAGACCCTCGCCACGTTCACCGAGGGCGAGAAGGTGGCGGAAGACATCGTTATCAAGGACAGTGCCTACGCCAAGAGCAACGCCCGGGCGGACCTCGGCAAGGCCTACTGACATGCTCTCGGTCACCCGGCTGTCCAAATCCTTCCCCGGCGTGCGCGCCCTGTCCGATGTCGGCTTCACCGCGCGCGCCGGGGAGGTGCACGCGCTCGTCGGCGAGAACGGCGCCGGCAAGTCGACGCTCATCAAGGTGCTCACCGGCGTGTACCGGCCCGACGCGGGCGAGATGACGTACGACGGCGCCCCGGTCCGTTACACCACGCCCCTGCAGGCCCAGCAGGCCGGCATCTCCACCATCTACCAGGAGGTCAACCTCGTCCCGTTGATGAGCGTGGCCCGCAACCTCTTCCTCGGCCGTGAACCGCGCGGCCGGTTGGGCCTGATCGACTTCCGGCGCATGCACCGCGAGTCCGACGAGGCCCTGCGCCGACTCGGGATCCGGGTCGACGTGCGCCGCCCGCTGCGCGAACTGGGCATCGGCGCACAGCAGATGGTGGCTCTCGCCCGGGCCGTGGCCGTCGACGCACGAGTCGTGATCATGGACGAGCCGACCTCGTCGCTCGAACCGCGCGAAGTGGCCACCCTGTTCGGAGTGATCCGCTTGCTGCGCGAGCGCGGCGTCGCGGTGATCTACGTGAGCCACCGCATGGAGGAGCTGTACGAGATCTGCGACACGGTCACCGTCCTGCGCGACGGACGCGTGGTGCACACCGGTCCGCTCGCCGGACTCGACCGGCTGCAAGTGGTGGCCATGATGCTCGGCCGGGAGATCGGCCAGGTGCGCACGGAGGGCCTCACCAAGTTCTCCGGCTCGCACGACAGCGCGTCCGAACCGGTGCTGCGCGCCACTGGACTGAGGATCCGTCACAGGCTGCGCGACGTGTCGCTCTCGATACGGCCGGGAGAGGTGGTGGGCCTCGGAGGGCTGCTCGGCTCGGGCCGCAGTGAGACGGCGAAGGCGCTTGCCGGGGCCCTGCCCACCGACGCGGGCCGGGTGACGGTCGACGGCACCCTGGTGCGTGCGGGCTCCACCGCCGCCGCGATCCGCGCCGGCATCAGCCTGCTCCCGGAGGACCGCAAGGCCGAGGGCATCGTGCCGGGACTGTCGGTCCGCGAGAACATCGCGCTCGCCGCGCTGCCCGCACTGTCCCGCTTCGGTCTCGTCGACGAGGCCCGCATCGACCGGATCGTCGAGACGTTCATGAAGCGGCTGCGCATCAAGGCGGCCGGTCCGCACCAGAAGGTCGGCGATCTGTCCGGCGGGAACCAGCAGAAGGTGCTGCTGGCCCGCTGGCTCGCCCTGCGCCCCAAGGTGCTGCTGCTGGACGAGCCGACGCGCGGCATCGACGTCGGCGCCAAGGCGGAGGTGCAGGCCCTCATCGACGAACTCGCCGACGACGGTCTCGCCGTCCTGCTGATCTCCTCCGACACCGAGGAACTGATCGAGGGCAGCGACCGCCTGATCGTCCTCAAGGACGGCACGGTGGTCGGCGAACTGACCGGCGACGACGTCACCGAGGACGGCCTGGTGCGCGCCATCGCGGCCGTACCCGCGGGAGGACATGATGACTGACCTCGCACTCGTGCGCGGCTCGCTGGACCGCACACGGCTGCTGCGGCTGCTGCAGGAATACGGCGTCTACGCGGGCGTCGTGGTGCTGCTGCTGTTCAACTTCGCCTTCACCCCGCACTTCCTGTCCACGGAGAACTTCCGCACCCAGGCCGTCCAGGTCGCCCCGGTCCTGGTCGTGGCACTGGGCATGGCGCTGGCGATCGGCACCGAGGGCGTCGACCTGTCGGTGGGCTCGGTGATGGCCCTGTCCACCTCACTGCTGTCCCTGTACCTCGGGTACGGGCCGTGGACCGCCGCACTGACAGCGGTGCTCGGTGGCATCGTGGTCGGCGCGGCGAACGGTGCCCTCGTCGCCTTCGTGGGCGTCCAGCCCATCGTCGCCACGCTCGCCCTGATGGTCGCGGGACGCGGACTGGCCCTGGTACTGCTCCCTCAGCTCAAGGACGTGCGCGATCCCGGCATGGCGGCGCTCGGTTCGGGGGACGCGCTGGGCGTGCCGTATCTCGTCCTGATCGCCGCGGTGCTCACGGCACTGATGGCGTTCGTGGTGCGCCGGACCACCTTCGGACGCCAGGTGCTGGCCATCGGCGACAGCCCCCCCCCGCGCCCCCGCGCCCGCCCCCGCCCCCCCCCCGGCCCCCGCCCCCCCCCCCC
>NZ_JBHYKH010000052.1:6576-8090 GCF_042741275.1 Streptomyces sp. NPDC058964 | reverse complement strand
GGTGCGCGGGACCACTATCGCACGCAAGGTGCGGGCAATCGGCGACCGACGACCGGCGGCCCGGCTCGCCGGACTGCCGGTCGGCAGGGTGCTCGTGGTGGTCTACGTCATCTCGGGTGCCCTCGCCGCGATCGCGGGCGTACTCGCGACCGCCCGCCTGACCGCGAGCGACCCCACCTCGCTCGGCACCCTGATGGAACTGTCCGCCATCACCGCGGTGGTCGTCGGCGGCACCCCGCTCAGCGGTGGGCGGGTACGCATCGGCGGCACCGTGGCGGGTGCCGTCCTCATCCAGTTGCTCACCACCACCCTGATCAAGCACGACCTTCCGCCGTCGTGGACGCAGATCGCCCAGGCCGCGGTGATCGTGCTCGCCGTCTACGCGGCCCGGGAACGAGGCAGGCGATGACCGTGCACACCGAGGAGGCCGGCGTGCCGGCCCCGGCCACCGTCCGGATCGAGGACGATCCCCCACGCGCGGGCCGTTCCGAACGGCTCAGCGCGTTCGCCCAGCAGCACGGCGCGCTGGTGACTCTGGTGATCGCCGTGGTCGTGGCGTCACTGAGCTTCGACACGTTCCTGACCGGCGACAACCTCGAGAACATGGCGCTGTCCTCGGCGTTCCTCGCCGTGGTCGCCCTCGGCATGACCTTCGTGATCGTCACCGGAGGCATCGACCTGTCGGTGGGCTCGCTGTTCGCCCTGGGCGGCGTGCTCGCGGCCTGGGGGTCGCGGTTCGGGACCGTGGTCGCCCTCGCGCTCCCACTCGCCGTGTGCGGGCTGATCGGACTGGTCAACGGGCTGCTGATCGCGCGGGTCCGGCTGGCCCCGTTCATCGTCACCCTGGCTGCCATGCTGGGGGCCCGGGGCCTTCTCCTGGCGATCACCGACGAGGGCTCGAAGACGTATCTGGTCGGCAAGGACTCCTTCTTCGCGACCCTGGGGCAGGGCTCGCTGTTCGGCATCGGCATCCCCGTTTGGATCACCGTGGCGCTGTTCGCGCTGGGCGCGACCGTGCTCCGCCGGACCAGGTTCGGGCAGTACGTCTACGCGGTCGGCGGCAACGAGGACGCCGGGGCCCTCATGGGCGCGCCCGTGGCCCGCACGAAGATCGCGGTCTACACGCTGTCCGGGCTGTGTGCGGGGCTCGCGGGCGCGCTCAACGCGGCCTGGCTGGTGTCGGGCGTGACCATCCTCGGCACCGGGATGGAGCTGGAGGCGATATCGGCCGTGGTCATCGGCGGCACCCTGCTGAGCGGCGGCTTCGGCTTCATCAGCGGTTCCCTCGTGGGCGTGCTGCTGCTGAAGGTCATCCAGAACGTCATCAACCAGATCGGCTCACTGGACTCGGCCTATCAACAGGTCGTCAGCGGCGCCTTCTTGGCCGTGGTGGTCGTCGCACAGACCTGGCTCGGCCGCAGGCGAAGGGTTCTGTGAGATGCGGAGCTGTCGTGGGGGGGGGGGGGCGCGGGTGGGGGGGGGGGGGGGGGCGAGCCGCCCGCCGGGGCGGGGAG
>NZ_JBHYKH010000052.1:0-6566 GCF_042741275.1 Streptomyces sp. NPDC058964 | reverse complement strand
TTGTGGGTGGGGGGGGGCGCCCACACCAGGGGGGGCGGGGGGGGGCTTGGGTTTTTGTGCGGGGCGTGGTTGCGGCCCCCGCCGGCCATGGGGGCCCGGGGGGGCCGCGACGCAGGACACCTGGGGTGCCGTACTTCGTGTGTGCGGGGTACGGTGCCGGGCCGACCGCCCGTTGCCCCGGGTCGTCAGGCCGAGTCCCGCCGGATGGGGCGCAGAACGTGTCCGGCAGAGCAAACCCACTCGGCCCGCACCGAGTTGACCGAGGGATGGACACCGAGTCCGTGGGCCGAGCAGGTGGGCCACACGGTCCGGCCCGGGTCGGCCAGACGGGTCTGGACGCCGTCGGCGGCCCCGGCGAGGACGCCCTGCGCGTCGACCGACTGGATGTGGGTGCCCTCCACGGAGACCTTGCCCAGGGTGAACTGGGAGTCAGGGGCCATGACGTCGATGACGATGCTGGACGGTGGATGCCCGGCGGCGCGGATGTCGCGCATCAGCGAGGCGACCGCGGATTCCGCCAGCAGGGTACGGCGTGCCATCACGTGAGGGGCGAGGTGATCGGTGGTCGTCTCTCCGTTGGCACAAAAGAGCGAGAACAGCCACTCGCCGACCGCGGGATCCCGGGCGAAGGGGTCGAAGTCCACCTCGACGTCGTCGTGCAGGCGTACCAGCCAGCGCGCGAACGCGAGGTGGTACTGGTCCGGCATATCGTCTCTCCTGGCATCTTCCGAGAAGTGCTGGCCGCAGCCGGGAGCCCGGCGGGCGGGCCTCCCGTGATCGCCCGGTACCGCGATCGTAGCGATGCCGAGTGGCGGGGACCCCCGGGCGAGGAACGGCGGAGCCTACGGCAGTGGGTGGCGGGGCGCTTGGTGCCGGGCCGGGGCTCAGGGGCGCCGCCTGCGGAGATCCGGGCGCACCCGCAAGCCTCGGCCGGAGGCGCTTCACCACGCGCGGAACGGGTGCGTAAGGTACGGGCGGCCCGGGGCCGCGCGCGCCCGGGGGCGCCCCGGCCCGGGGGCGGGGGGGCGCCCGCGCGCGGGGCGGGGGGGGATCGGGCGGGGGGCGCCGGGGCCGGGCCGCGCGGGGGGCGCCCGGGCCGCGCGGACGGTGCGGCCGACGGGTCCGAGGACCGGGGGTGGCGGGCATGGCGGACGTGACGGACGTTGCGGACGTGGGGTGTGCGGACGAGGACGGGGAGGACGACGGGCGGATCGCACCGCTGGACCGGCGGGTGTTCGCCGTCGCGGGGGTGGTCCTGGCCGTGCTGATGGCACTGTCCCTGCGCTACGGCTTCCACCGCGACGAGCTGTACTTCCTCGACTGCGCCCGGCACCTCCAGGCGAGTTATGTGGACCAGCCGGCCCTGGCGCCGGTGCTGGCCCGCGTCTCGCTGTCGCTGTTCGGGGTCTCGGCTGCGGGCCTGCGGCTGTGGGCCGCGCTGGCCGCGGCGGGCACGGTGGTCGTGGGAGGGCTGACCGCGCGGGAGTTCGGCGGCGCGCGGCGGGCGCAGCTGCTCGCGGCGGTTGCGACGGGCACCATGCCCGTGCTGCTGGGCAGCGGGCACGTCGCCAATACGACGTCGTACGAAGTGCTGGCATGGGCGGCGATCGCGTTCGTGGTCGTGCGCATCGGCCGCACCGGCGACACGCGGTGGTGGCTCGCCGCCGGAGCGCTGGTCGGCCTCGGCTCTGCGTTCAACCACCTGGCGGCGATCTTCGGGACCGTCCTGCTGGCCGCGGTGCTGCTAGGCCCGGCCCGGCGGACCGCAGCCGACCGACGTCTGCTCGCGGGCGCGGTGATCGCCGTGCTGTCCGTGCTGCCCGACCTGTGGTGGCAGGCGCGGCACGGCTGGGCCATGTTCGCGATGACGCGGGCGCTGAACGGGGAGCACGGAGGCGCGGGGAACATCTCCACCTGGATCGTTGGGCAGTTCGGCATGTCCTGTCTGGCGATGACGGTGCTGTGGGTGGCGGGCCTGCGGTTCCTGTGGCGGTCCGGCCGGCCGCTGTGGCGCTGCCTGGTGACCGCGTACGCCGTGCTGTTCGTACTGTTCGCGGTGACGACCGGAGCGCAGGTGTACTACCTGGGCGGGCTGTACGTGTGCTTGCTTGCGTCCGGCGCGGTGGGGCTCGACGAGTGGCTGCGCTCACGCCCGGACCGGCTGCGCGGCCTGCTGATCGGAACCGCCGTCTCGGCCGCACTGTCCGCCGTGATCGTGCTGCCGGTGCTGCCGCCTTCTGACGTGGCCTGGACGTACGGCACCAGCCCGAATTCCGGGGAGACCCTGGGCTGGCCGCAACTGGTGGGCACCGTGCGGCGGGTATGGACCCGGCTTCCGGCCGGGCAGCGCGCGAACGCGGTGATCTTCGCTGCGGACTACGGCGAGGCCGGCGCCATCGACGAGCTGGGCCGCGGCGCCGGACTGCCCACCGCCGCGGGCGCCCAGAACACCGACTGGTGGTGGGGCCCCGGCAACCCGCACGCCACGACCGTGGTGGCCGTCGCCCCCGGCCCCGACTACGCCCCCGGGTACGCCGCCCACCTGCGCCGGTACTTCCGGCACGTCCGCGTAGCCGCCACCCTCTCCAACCCGGGCGGCGTGCACAACATCGAATGGGGCGGCCACGTCTACATCTGCACGGGTCCCCGCCGCCCCTGGGGCGCGATCTGGCCCGAACTGCGCCACTACGCGTAGCGCCCGCGGGGCCGTCCCGGTGTCGCGCCACGCGAGGTGCCGGCTGCGCCACGACCGAGGTCATCAGCACCTGCCCCGCCGTCGCGACGACTCACAGCCGGCTCCCCACCGCCACGTCGGCCCCGCCTCCCGCCGCACCCAGCCGGCCGACCCACCCGCACGCCTCGCTGGAACCGCCCGCCCCCTGTGGTCGTCTTGTGCGCTGACTGTGAACGAAGCGGGGGTGTGGTGGACGCTGTGACGCGGAACGTGACGAAGGCCGGTCTCATCGTTGTGGCCATGGCGACGGTGCTCGGGGCCTCGGCCTGCGGCGGGGAAGCCGGCGCTGCGGCCGGGGGGAGCGGCGGGAAGCTCCCCACGCACGGGAAGGGGTCCGTGGCGCGCTCCGGGGACGGGGCGTCGTCCGGCTCGGCACCGACCTCTCCCGGCGCCGTGGAGAAGCTGTCCGGGACCGCGGGGACCGGGGTGTCGCCCATCACCCGGCACGTGCCGTGGAACCTGGACATTCTGGACCAGCGGTCGCGGCCGCTGAACGGGAAGTTCACCACCACCGCCACCGGCAAGGGCGTCCACGTCTACGTGATCGACACCGGGATGGACATCGCCCACAAGGAGTTCGGCGGACGCGCCCACCTCGGCGCCGACTTCGTGGGCCCGAAGGACTCCGGTGACTGCTTCAGCGAGGCGGGAACCGGCCACGGCACGTTCGTCGCGGGCATCATCGGCGGGGCGAGGTACGGGGTGGCGCCCAAGGCGGAGCTCGTACGGGTCCAGGGCATCCTGTGCGAGAGCGAGGGCGGTGGCTCCCCGGAGGCGGCCGAGGCGGCGTTGGTGAAGTCGGTCAAGTGGGTCACCGCGCACGCGCAGAAACCCGCGGTGGTGAACATGTCGCTCAACCTCGACCACCGGTCGGCGGCTTTGGAGTCCGCCGTGAAGAAGATGGTCGACGCGGGGATCCCGACGGTGGTGTCGGCCGGAAACTTCCATGACGACGCGTGCAAGCACTCCCCGGCCGGCGTTCCCGGCACGATCGTCGTGGCGGCCTCCACCTCGAAAGACCGGGCGTGGAGCGACGGCGGCTCCTATGGATCGGGCTACGGACGGTGCGTGGACCTGTACGCCCCCGGCCAGAAGGTGACCGCCGCCCTCGCCGGCGGCGGTACGACCACGGAGAACGACGGCGCGACGTCCTGGGCGGCGCCGCATGCGACCGGCGTGATCGCGCTGTACCTGTCGGCACACCCCCACGCCACGGCCAAGGAGGTCCACGTCTGGCTCGACCACACGGCCACCCCCGGTGTCGTGCACGGCGTCCGCTCCGACACTCCCAACCGGCTGCTCAACGCAGGCGGCCTCTGACCTGTGCCCGCCGTCCCGGTCGCACGGTCGAGCGGCATCACATGCAGCCGCACGGCCGTGGTGAATGGACCCACGGAAGACAACTGTCCCTGGCAGTACGCGAGCTGATTCCCCGCCGGCCGGGCGGACGCTGGCCGTCATGCCACACCGTTCGGGCCGACGGAGCCGCGAGGACCGGCGGGTACAGGCCCTGTTTCGGCACAGCTTGTCGCAGCATTCGTGGCAGCCGCTCCATGCCCGCGCGCCGGGAACCGCGTGCGGGCCGTCGGCGCGGTGGTGTGTGATCGGGGGTATGGCGATCGAAATGGGTGGAGCCGGGACGGACGGAATCTCGCCGTCGGGCTGCTGGACGGTCCCGAGCTGCTGCGGCTGGCGATCGCACCGGATGTTCAGCGGGACGAGGAGCCGGCGCACCAGCTGGTCGAGGACGTGCCCGAGCCGGAGCGCGGGGTTCTGATGGAGGGCAAGGCGAACATCGAGGCACCGACGGGCGCGCTGGTCCGGGATCTGCTGTGCGGGAACGGCTGGGACACCGATGACCCGTGGACCCCGCTGCGCCGCGACCTCACGGAGCGGGCGCAGGCCCCAGGCGTGCGGATCGAGGTGATCGGGCCGCAGCGGGCGCGCGTGCGCAGCGCCGTGCAGCGGGCGGCGTTCGACAGGTCGACGTTCACGGGCGAGCGCCGGCACGCGATGGCCGCCGGATTGCCGTACGCCGACGCCCGGTGCCCGGTCGCCTGCGACGACCGGGGCAACGCGGTGGCCGCGGTGACGGTGTGGTCGGCCGGTCCGGGGAGGCCCGGACTGCTCGAGCCGATGGGCGTGGACCGCGAACACCGCGCTCGCGGCTACGGCAGGGCGATCACCGTAGCCGCGGCGGCCGCACTCCAGGAGCCGGGCTCGTCAAGTGCGATCGTCTGCACCCCGAGCTCCGACGCCGGTGCCGTCGCCACCTACAGGTCGGCCGGCTTCCAGCAACGCCCCGAGATACGGGACCGGCGCCGGGACACCTAGGCCGTGCACCCGCGCTCCGCGGACCTGAGCGGGCCGGACGTCCCTCTCTCGGGGAAGACCATGCCGACGGCGGGGGCAAGGGGAGCGTCGAGGCCGGGTGTCGCTGTCCGTACCGCGATGCCAAGGCGTGTCGGAACCGGCGGGCGAGGGGCTGTCGACGGTATCCGGGAGCGGGTGTTCACCGCGCTGATGACCGAGGCGGACGCAGACGAAGATCGGAGGAACCCGACGATCACGTCATTGACCGGCCCGCGGCAGGCTGACCACGAGGATTCTCGCTGCCGGCGTCTTGGACGGCCTCGCACGTGGCCAGCTCGGCCCAGATGGTCTTCCCGGACGCGGTGTACCGCGTGCCCCAGCGCTGGGACACCTGGGCGACGAGGAACAGGCCGCGGCCTCCCTCGTCGTCCCGACGTGCTCGGCGCACGTGAGGTGCGGTGTGCGCGTTGTCGGAGACTTCGCACAGCAGGCAGCGTTCCCGGATCAGCCGCAGCATGACCGGCCCGGTGGCGTACCGCATGGCGTTGGTGACCAGCTCACTCACCACGAGCTCGGCGGTGAACGCCAGTTCGGACAGGCCCCAGATCCCCAATTGGTGCTCGGTGACTGTGCGGGCGCGAGCCACCATGGCCGGGTCGGGCGGCAGCTCCAGGTCCGTCACCCGGTCGGCGCCGAGCCGTCGGGTGCGGACGAGCAGCAGCGTGGCATCGTCCGCCTGTGGTCCGGGCGGCAGGGTCGACAGTGCCTGGTCACAGAGTTCCTCCAGTGGGCATGGCTGCCGGGTGAGCACATGGGCCAGACGGTCGATTCCGCTGTCGATGTCGGTGCGCCGGTCCTCCACCACGCCGTCGGTGAAGAGCGCCATGACACTGGCGCTGGACAAGTTCAGCTCGACGTTCTCGTAGGGCAGGCCGTCCAGCCCCAGTGGCGGTCCCGGCGTCAGCGCGGACACGGCCACCGAGCCGCTCTCATCGGCCACGATCGGCGGGGGATGGCCGGCGCTGGCCCACACGCACCGGCCGCTGACCGGGTCGTAGATCGCATACAGGCAGGTCACTCCGAGCGCCTCATCGCTCAGTCCGTCATCCGCGTGGGGTTCCGAGTCCTGCGCGACCAGGCCGTCCAGCCGGGTGAGCAGCTCGGCCGGATCCAGGTCCAGCAGGGCCAGGGTCCGGACGGTGGCGCGCAGTCGGCCCATGGTCGCGGCCGCGTGCACGCCATGCCCCACCACGTCGCCGACGGTGAGGCCCACTCTGGCCCCGGACAGCGGGATCACGTCGAACCAGTCGCCGCCCACGCCCACGCGGCTGTCGGCGGGCAGGTAGCGGTACGCGATGTCGAGCGCGCTCTGCTGGGGCAGGTGCTGTGGCAGCAGGCTGCGCTGCAGTACCAGGGCTGCCGCGTGCTGGCTGGTGTAACGGCGGGCGTTGTCGATGCCGACGGCGGCCCGCTCGGCCAGTTCCACGGCGAGCGTCTGCTCCTCGGGCTCGAACCGGTC
>NZ_JBHYKH010000051.1:19982-28780 GCF_042741275.1 Streptomyces sp. NPDC058964 | reverse complement strand
AGCGCCGGGCGAGCAGCGCCGGGCGAGCAGCGCCGGGCGAGCAGCGCCGGGCGAGCAGCGCCGGGCGAGCAGCGCCGGGCGAGCAGCGCCGGGCGCGTACGGCGTCCCGTCCCCCGCATGGACACCGGGCCGCCGAAGGTGTCGCGCACATCCCCCGCATGGCCTCTCCCAAGCTCTCGACTTCGCTCGAGCGGGGGACCCCCATCCCGGCGGGATCATGTCCGGCACCCCGCCCGCCCCGGCGTTCACCGGCGATGTCCCGGTCGTTCGACCCGGACGGGAACACGCCCTTCTCGAAACGGCCCTCCACGACCTTGACCAGCGCGGCCGAGCAGTGGCGCGGGCACGTCCCGCACCGTCCGCCCCGAACGCACGGCGGCCGTCAGCGCGAGGTCCGCGTCCGGCCGGGCCCGCGGCAGGGGTGCCAGGGCGTCGCGCTCGACGGCCGCAGCCGTCCGGGCAGTTCGGGGTCCCTGGGAGTGCGTGCGCCGGCCATCACGCCAGTCGTGGCCGACAAGCCGGGCGGCCCGGCCGCGCGGGAGAATGCCCCCCATGGCCGACCTCGACGCACTCCGCACCCGCTGGTCCCGAGCCCTGGAAGGAGCCCGCGGCCCCGGCGGCGGCCCCGACCCGGCCCCGTACGCCGACAACCTGCTCGCCCGCTGGCAGGAACCCCAGCGCCACTACCACACGCTCACTCACCTCACCGCGGTCCTGGACCACGTCGACGTGCTGGCGGAGCACGCGGCCGACCCGGACGTGGTCCGCCTGGCCGCCTGGTTCCACGACGCCGTCTACCTCCCCGACCGCTCCGAGAACGAGGAGCGCTCGGCGCATCTGGCCGAGCGCGCGCTCCCCGAGGCCGGGGTGCCCGACGACCGGACCGCCGAGGTGGCCCGGCTGGTCCGGCTCACCGTCACCCACGACCCGGCCGACGACGACCGCGACGGCCAGGTGCTGTGCGACGCCGACCTGGCGATCCTCGCCGCGTCCCCGTCCGTGTACGCCGCCTACACCGCCGCCGTCCGCGAGGAGTACCACTTCGTCCCCGGCGACGCCTTCCGCGAGGGCCGCTCCGCGATCCTGCGTCAGCTCCTCGCACTGCCCCGCCTGTTCAGGACCCCCTACGGCCGGGCGAAGTGGGAGGCGACGGCCCGTTACAACCTCCGCTCCGAGCTGGAAATGCTGTCGCCCCCGGCGGACCCGACGGCCTAGTCTGCGGCCCATGCGTGCATTGGGCGGGGAACAGGTGGAAGAGGCCGTCGCGAGCAGCGTGGCGGCCCTGCGGACAGCGGTGGACCGGGACTGGACGCAGGTGAAGGCCGGGCGGCTGGCGTGGAGTTGCCACAAGACGGTGTTCCACGTCGCCGAGGACCTGATCGCCTACGCCGGTCAGCTGGCGGGCCGCGCCCAGGACGCCTACGTCCCCTTCGGGATCACCCTCGACGAGGGCACCGACAACGCGGGCCTGCTGCACGTCGTCGAGACGACCGGCGCCCTGTTCGCCGCCACGGTCCGCACCACCCCGCGAGACGTCCGCGCCTGGCACCCGTACCCCTTCCGCAGCGCGGACCGCGAGGGCTTCGCCGCGATGGGCATCGCCGAGGTGCTGCTGCACACGCACGACGTCGCCGAGGGCCTGGGGATCTCCTACGAACCGTCCGAGGAGCTGGCCGAGTCCGTCCTGACCTGGCTCTTCCCGCACGTCCAGCCCGGCCCGGCCGCCTGGCCCACGCTGCTGTGGGCCACCGGCCGCGGCGAGCTGCCCGGGCGCGCCCCGGTCACCGAGTGGCGCTGGCGCAACAACCTCGTCATACCCGCCGAACGCCTCACCCTGACCGGCGTCCGCCCGGCCGCCGCCCGCGATCTGCGCCTCGGCGGCGACGGCGGCTTCGAGTGGATCGAGGGCGGCCCGTACGAGGGCACGCGGGAGGCCGCCGGGATGACCGTCAAGGCGTACGAGGCGGGCGTGCACCGGCCGGAGTTCGGGATGTTCGTCCTGGTACGGCGGGAGGACGGCCGCGCGATCGGCGGCATGGGCTTCCACGGCGTCCCGGACGAGGAGGGGCGCGCGGAGATCGGTTACGACCTCGTCGAGGGCGCCCGCGGTCAGGGCTACGCCACCGAGGCCCTGCGCGCGCTGGCGGACTGGGCGCTGGCACGGGACGACGTACGCACGCTGTTCGCGACCGTCGAGCGGGACAATGCGCCCTCCCACGCCGTCGTCACCCGGGCCGGGTTCACGAAGGTCGGCGAGGGTCAGGAGGAAATCGCCTACGAACTGCGGCGCCCGTAGGCCCGGTCACGGGACCCGGCGCTTGCGCCTGCGCAGCCCGGAGCCGTGCAGCAGCCGCACCACTTCGCGGCTGCCCACCTCAACCGCCCCGGCGGCCACCGCGTCCGCGTACCGGTGCGACGGAACGTCGTAGTGGTCGCGTTCGAAGGCCCGCCGGGGCAGGCCCAGTTCCGCGGCGAACAGGTGCAGTTCGTCGTACGACACATCGCTCACGAGGTGTGACCACAGGCGCCCGTGTCCGGGCCAGGTCGGCGGGTCGATGAACAACGTCACGAGGAGGACGTCCCGCCCGTGTTCCGCCCCAGCGACCCGACCGCCGCGACCTTCACGCCCACCTTGTGGCACACCCAGTGCGGATCGGGCCCGAGCTCCGGCTCGACGTCCAGCGCGTGCGGATCGCCGGAACCGCAGACCGGGCACAACGGCCAGCGCCCGTACCGCTCCAGCAGTGCGTCCTGCACGTCCTGGGCCACCAGCCCGGCCACGTAACCGGCCCCGTCCGGCCACTGCTCGACCCACCAGCGGCGCTGTACGACGGACTCCTCGACCAGTGAGACGACGTCCGCCTCGGCGACCTGGCCCGCGACCAGATCGGCGAGCACGAGGGCGCGGGCAGCGTGCAGGGTCTGCTCCAGGGGGCTTACCGGCTCCATGGTCCCATTGTGCGCGGCCTTGACCACGGCACCGAGCCGAAAATATCTTTCATATGTGACCCAGGATGTGAAGGAAATTTTCGGCAGTCCGGGCAGACCGGGAGGCGCACCCCCCGCGCCCGCCGCCCTCGCCGCCAAGGTGCGCACGCTCGCCCCCTCCATGACCCGCTCCATGCAGCGCGTCGCCGAGGCCGTGGCGGGCGACCCGGCCGGCTGCGCCGCCCTCACGGTCACCGGCCTGGCCGAACTCACCGGCACCAGCGAGGCGACGGTCGTGCGCACCGCCCGTCTGCTGGGCTACCCCGGCTACCGCGACCTGCGTCTCGCCCTGGCCGGCCTCGCCGCGCAGCAGCAGTCCGGGCGCGCGCCCGCCATCACCACCGACATAGCGGTCGACGACCCGATCGCGGACGTCGTCGCCAAACTCGCCTACGACGAGCAGCAGACCCTCGCCGACACGGCCGCCGGTCTCGACACCGTGCAGCTGGGAGCGGCCGTCACCGCGCTCGCCAGTGCGCGGCGGACCGACGTGTACGGCATAGGCGCGTCGGGGCTGGTCGCCCAGGACCTGACGCAGAAGCTGCTGCGGATAGGGCTCATAGCCCATGCGCACAGCGATCCCCACCTCGCCGTGACGAACGCGGTGCAGCTGCGGGCCGGTGACGTGGCGATCGCGATCACGCACTCCGGTTCGACGGGGGACGTGATAGAGCCCTTGCGGGTCGCGTTCGAGCACGGGGCGACCACCGTCGCCATCACCGGGCGGCCGGACTCGTCGGTGACCCAGTACGCCGACCACGTGCTGACGACGTCGACCGCCCGGGAGAGCGAGCTGCGGCCCGCCGCGATGTCCTCCCGGACGAGTCAACTGCTCGTGGTCGACTGCCTCTTCGTGGGTGTGGCCCAACGGACGTACGAGTCCGCGGCGCCCGCGCTGGCCGCTTCGTACGAGGCGTTGGCTCATCGGCACCGGAGTTCGCCGAGATAGACCGCGGGACCGACCGTCGTGCGGATCCGCGGGCAGTCCGTGGCCGGTCGCGCCCACCCGGCGGAGCCGCACGCGTCACAGCCCCGCGCCCCAGGCGTGCTGCACCACCCTGCAATCGAAAGACACCGGAGAGAGCCGCCCCCATGACCTCCCTGCCCGACCCCTCCGACCTCCGCGCCCAGTTGGAGACCCTGACCACCGAGGCCTTCCGGCCGGAACTCGCCGGCATCGACCGGCTGCCCACCCTCGACATCGCCCGGCTGATGAACGGCGAGGACTCGGGTGTGCCCGCGGCCGTCGCCGAGCGGCTTCCGGAGATCGCCGCCGCCATCGACGCCGTCGCCGCGCGCATGTCCCGGGGGGGCCGTCTGGTCTACGCGGGCGCGGGCACCGCCGGACGGCTCGGCGTGCTGGACGCGTCCGAGTGCCCGCCCACCTTCAACACCGACCCCGCGCAGGTGGTCGGCCTGATCGCGGGCGGCCCCGAGGCGATGGTCACGTCCGTCGAGGGTGCCGAGGACTCGAAGGAGCTGGCCCGCAAGGATCTCGACGCGCTGGTGCTGACGCCCGACGACACGGTGGTCGGCGTCTCGGCCTCCGGCCGCACCCCGTACGCGATCGGCGCCGTCGAGCACGCCCGCGCCCTGGGCGCCCTGACCGTCGGCCTGTCCTGCAACAGGGACAGCGCGCTCGCGGCGGCCGCCGAGCACGGCATCGAGGTCGTCGTCGGCCCCGAGCTGATCACAGGCTCCACCCGGCTGAAGGCCGGTACGGCCCAGAAGCTGGTCCTCAACATGCTGTCCACGGTCACGATGATCCGGCTGGGCAAGACGTACGGGAACCTGATGGTCGACGTGCGCGCCTCCAACGACAAGCTCCGGGCCCGGTCCCGCCGGATCGTCGCCCTGGCCACGGGCGCCACCGACGAGGAGGTCGAGAAGGCCCTCGGCGAGACCGGCGGCGAGGTGAAGAACGCGATCCTGGCCATCCTGGCCGGCGTCGACGGCCCCACGGCCGCCCGCCTTCTGGTGGAGTCCGGCGGCCATCTGCGTGCCGCGCTGGCGGTCGCGGGCCGCTGACGCGCACGCTCGGGGGGTGCGCCAAGACCCCGCCTCCACCGCCGCCGCGATCCTGCCCCTGGTCGGCGGCCCCGCCAACGTCACCTCCGTCGCCCACTGCATGACCAGGCTGCGGCTAGGACTCGCCGACCCGGCCGCCGTCGACGAGGAGGGGCTGCGGGCCCTGCCGGGGGTCCTCGGGGTCGTCGTGGACGGGGCCTCGTGCCAGGTGGTGCTGGGGCCCGGGGTGGTCGCCGAGGTCACGACGGCGGTGGAAGGGCTGGTGGCGCCGAGCACCGCGGACCGGCTGGCCGCCCGGGGAGCCGAGCTGAGAGCGGCCCGCACGCGGCGCAACGCGACCCCCGTGAAGACCGCCCTGCGCCGCGTGGCGAACGTCTTCCTGCCGCTGATCCCCGCGCTGATCGGCTGCGGGATCCTGGCGGGCGTCAACGGTCTGCTGGTCAACGCCGGCTGGCTTACCGGCCTGACCCCCGCCCTGGCCGCGATCTCCTCCGCCTTCATGGCGCTGATCGCGGTGTTCGTCGGGTACGGCACGGCGAAGGAGTTCGGCGGCACCCCGGTGCTGGGCGGGGCGGCCGCGGCGGTGGTCGTCTACCCCGGCGTGGCCAAGGTGACGGCGTTCGGTGTGCAGCTGGCGCCGGGGCAGGGCGGGGTGCTGGGCGCGCTGGCGGCGGCCCTGCTGGCGACGTACGCGGAGAGATGGTGCCGGGGCCGGGTCCCCGGCGCGCTGGACGTCCTGCTGACCCCGGCAGTGACGGTCCTCGTCTCGGGACTCGCCACCCTCTACGGCCTCATGTACGTGGCCGGAGCCGTGTCGGCGGCCATCGGCACGGCGGCCGACTGGCTGCTGAGGACGACGGGCGCGTTCGCCGGGCTGGCCCTGGGCGGTCTGTTCCTGCCCCTCGTCATGCTGGGCCTGCACCAGGCGCTGATCCCCATCCACACCACCCTCATCCAGCAGCAGGGCTACACGGTCCTGCTGCCCCTGCTGGCCATGGCGGGCGCGGGACAGGTGGGCGCGGCGGCGGCGGTGTACATCCGCCTGCGGCACGACACCTCCATCCGTACGACGATCCGGTCGGCGCTCCCCGCCGGACTGCTGGGCGTGGGCGAACCGCTCATCTACGGGGTGTCCCTCCCCCTGGGGCGGCCGTTTCTGACGGCCTGTGCGGGCGGGGCGGCGGGCGGGGCGTTCGTCGGGTTCTTCGCGATGCTCGGGGACAAGGTGGGGGCCACGGCGATCGGGCCGTCGGGCTGGGCCCTGTTCCCGCTGCTGGCGGGGAACAGGGGGCCGGCCCTGACGGCGGCGATCTACGGTGGGGGCCTGCTGACCGGTTACGCCGTCGGCTTCCTGGCGACCTACGTGGTGATCAGGCCCGGTGCCGGCCGGATTCATACTGGTGGCGTAGTGAAGGCGTACCGAGAGCCGGCCGAGGGCCCGCCGGGGCCGGAAATGGGGAGCGCACCATGAACCACGCCCAGCTGACCGCCCTTGGCCGCGCCCTGCGGCTCCTCGGCGAGCACGGCGAGGCCCTGACAGCCGACACCCCGGACTCCCGGCTGCACGAGGTGAAGGCCGATCTCCGGCGGGCCCTGGAGCTGCTGGACGAGAGCGTCACCTCGGGCGCGGTCACCACCCGCTGTCCCGAGCATCCGAACGGGCCCGTCGACGAGAGCGCACCGGATCTGTGCCTGCTGTGCGAGACGCGGCGAAGGGCCGCGCGCCGCTCCGAACTGCACGGCACCCGGCCGGGTGCCGAAGCCGCTTCCCCCGCGCCCTCCCGCTACGGCGTCCGCTCCGACCGCCCCCAGCCCCAGCAGCGCTGGCTGCCGGAACTGTGGAACGGGCGGGAGTGGCAGCTGTGCGGTACGCCGCGACGCGACCGGCGCGAGGCCGAGCTGTATCTCGCCGCACAGCGGCGCGGCTCCAGGCCCGCCATGGCGTACCGGCTCGTGCACGAGTTCACGGACTACGAGGTGCTGCGGATCTGGGGGACGCCCGTACAGGTCGACATCGAGCCCATGGGCAACCTCTAGGCTCTGTCGCCTCAGCCGCCGATCAGCGGCAGCGGCCCGAACTCGTGCCCCTCCCACAGCTTCCGGCTCCTCTCCTCCGGGTACGCCACGACCGCGGGCTCGGCATCCAGTACCTGCGTGGGCCTCAGCTCGCCGTCGTACGCCGGCCATCCCGGATCCCCCGTCCGCGCGAACTCCGTCCACGACCGGCGGAGACGGGACGACAGCTCCTGGGCATCCGCCGGGACGGGACCCGCCACCCCGGAGAACAGCAGATTTCCCAGGTCCGCCCCGAACGTGCCGAACAGCAGCGGGATGTCCAGGCCGTGGCAGGCACCCAGGACACCCCCGTACCCCGGCGCCGGCCAGGTCAGCTCGTACACGTGCGCCCGGCCGCCGCCTGCCAGCTGTGCCTCCGCCAGGCGCAGTGACGGCATGCTGAACAGCCAGTCGGTGTGGACGCGTTCGTACAGCTCGCCCGGTGAGGCTTCGGGGAAGGCGGCGCGGTAGGCCCGCTCGCCCGCCTTCCCGCCCGGTGCGAACAGCCGCAGGGCGTCCGTGGCCCGGTCCTCCGTGATCTTGTCGAGCATTCCGCCGAGGACGAGGAAGAGCCTGAACTCGTCCCGGTTGTGGCCCACGACCAGGTCGATGTCCCTGGCCGACCCCGCTGCCAGCGCCCGCCACGGAGTCGTCGGCAGCACCTCGCCGTCGACCACCGGTGAGAAGGGGGTCATCGTGGGCGCGGCCTGGCCCCATCTGTCCTGGTGCTGGAGCATCTTGGCGCTCAGCGCCTGCCCGGCGTGTGTCAGCCGGCGCGGGTCGACGGCCGACAGGTCCGCCACCGTCGGGCGCAGGCCGGCCTCCGCAGCGAGCGCGGACGCCATGTCCCGGGCCAGTTCCTCGGAGAAGAACGTCCCCGGCACGCTCTGTGCCATCGCCCGCCGGAAGAGACCGCGTGCCTTCGGCATGGCCAGCAGCGACGCGACCGAGCCCGCCCCGGCCGACTCCCCGAACACCGTGACCCGGGCCGGGTCTCCCCCGAACGCCGTGATGTTCTCCCGCACCCACTCCAGGGCCGCCACCTGGTCGAGCAGGCCCCGGTTCGCGGGCGCCCCCTCGATGCGGGCGAACCCCTCCATCCCCACCCGGTAGTTGAAGGTGACCACGACGACGTCACCCTCCCGGGCGATGCGCTGCGCGTCATAACCCGGCTGGCCGGAGAAGCCCAGCTTGTACGCGCCGCCGTAGATCCACACCATCACCGGCCGCCCGGCCGACGGACTCGGCTCCGGCGTCCAGACGTTGAGCGTCAGCCAGTCGTCGCCCAGGGGCCCGCCCACCGGGCCCGGGGGTCCCTGGATGCCCGCCTCCTGCGGCGGCGGGGGCCCGAACGCCAACGCCTCCCGAGTTCCGTCCCAGGCCCCCACAGGTCGCGGTGCAGCGAACCTCGCCTCCCCCACCGGGGGTTCGGCGAAAGGTATGCCCCGGAAGACCGCCAGCCCGTCCTCCCGGCGACCGCGCACGGCACCGGCCGTGGTCCGCACCACGGGTCCGCCCGACGCGGGGGCAAGGTGGTCGTGGGACTCGGTTGTCGTCATGGTCACTCCTTGATCCGTCGCCAGTGGAACGGCCGGGCACGCGAACAAGTGCCCGGGGGGCGCCCCCCCCCCCCGGGGGGGGGGGGCGCGCGGGGGGGCGCGGGGGGCCGGCCCCCCCAGGGCGCCCCCCCCCGCGGCCCGGGCGCCCGGACCGCCGCCGCCCCGTCG
>NZ_JBHYKH010000051.1:0-19972 GCF_042741275.1 Streptomyces sp. NPDC058964 | reverse complement strand
GTGGTGGTCGGGGGTTGTCTTCTGGGCACCACTTACATCCGCCCCCCGGGCCCGGGCGGGCCCCGCAAACAGGGCCCCGGCGGCCGCCACCCCACTCGTACGGGTGACGGCCGCCGGGGCGTCCGCGTCGGTCCGCCCGTCCGTCTCCGCCGCCCGCGCGGCACGGCGGCCCGGGACGGCCTCGGCACGGTCGGTACCGTCCGGGTCCAGGTGCCCGCTGCCCAGCGCTTTGGCGAAGGCCTCGCGCTCGTCGTGGTTGCCGGTCGTGCAGAACACCGGCGCGTTCCAGGTGCGGGCGAACTCCCCGGCCAGCTCGCATCGGACGCAGGGACTCGGTGGCGCCGACGCCGTGGCGGTGGGGACCGCCGGTGCGCCCGAAATGGGGTCAGGGAGATGCGGTCTCCGCATCTCCCTGACCGTGCAGGCGGGTTGACTCGAAGTCAGCTGAGCGTCTTCAGCGCCGCCGCGTCGTACGGCGTCAGCTCGTCGAAGCGGCCCGAGAGGACCTTCGCCGCCCACTCGGGGTCCTGGAGCAGCGCGCGGCCGACGGCCACCAGGTCGAACTCGTCGCGCTCCAGGCGGTCGAGCAGGTCGTCGATGCCCTTGACCGCCGAGCCCTCGCCCATGAAGGCCTTGATGAAGTCGCCGTCGAGGCCCACCGAGCCGACCGTGATGGCGGTCCTGCCGGTGAGCTTCTTGGTCCAGCCGGCCAGGTTGAGGTCGGAACCGTCGAACTCGGGGATCCAGTAGCGGCGGGTGGAGGCGTGGAAGGCGTCCACACCGGCGGCGGCCAGCGGGGTCAGGATCGCCTCCAGCTCCTCCGGGGTCTCGGCGAGCCGGGCGTCGTAGGCCTCCTGCTTCCACTGCGAGTAGCGGAAGATCACGGGGAACTCGGGGGAGACGGCCTCGCGGACCGCGGCGACGATCTCCGCCGCGAACCGGGCGCGGGCCACGGGGTCGCCGCCGTAGGCGTCGGTGCGGCGGTTGGTGCCCGCCCACAGGAACTGGTCGATGAGGTAGCCGTGGGCGCCGTGCAGTTCCACGCCGTCGAAGCCGATGCGCTCGGCGGCGGCCGCGGCCTCGGCGAACGCACCGATGACGGCGTCCAGGTCGGCCCGGTCCATCGCCTTGCCGGTGGCCTCGGTGGCGCCGATGCGCAGACCGGAGGGGCCGACGGCGGGGGCCTCGGCGAACGGCGGCTGGCCCTGCTCGCGGACCATGCCGATGTGCCACAGCTGCGGCACGATCGTGCCACCGGCCGCGTGCACCGCCTCGGCGACCTTCGCCCAGCCCGCCAGCTGCTCCTCGCCGTGGAACCGTGGGATGCGGTCGCTCTGCCCGGCGGAGTCGTGTCCGACGTAGGTCCCCTCGGTGACGATCAGTCCGACGCCGGCGGCGGCGCGGCGCGCGTAGTACGACACCACGTTCTCACCGGGGATGCCGCCCGGGGAGAACTGACGGGTCATCGGGGCCATGGCGATCCGGTTGGGGACGGTCAGGCCGTTGATCGAGACCGGCCGGGAGAGGATCTCGGCGGCGCGGGAGGGGGCGGAGTCGGTGACGCTCACGTGTGGGGGCTCCTCAAGGGGGGTGACCGGTTGGTATGTGCACATGCATCAAGTGCTTCTGTACGACAACTCCAGCGCGGCCGGCACCATTCCGGCCGGGCCGGGGAACCCCTGTGATCCCGGCCACGCGACCGCGTCCGAGAATGCCGGTATGCCGAAGCCCTCGCTGCTGTCCCCGTCCGAGCTCGAACGGTCCTCCGTGGTCGCCAACAACACGATGAACCGCGAGCGGGGCCTGGCCGGAGTGAACAGCTACGCCCGCGAGCTGGGCCTCGATCCCCTCGCCCGGCTGCGGGGCCGCCCCGCGCCCTCCTGGCTGGACCTGTGCAGCGGCGAGGGCCGCGCCCTGCGCGAGGCCGCCTCCGCCCTGCCCGCGGACGCGGTCCTCACCGGCGTCGACCTGGTGGGTCCGCTCGTCCCACGGCCGGCCCCGCCCGCCCTGGAGGAGATCGTCGCCTCCGTCTCCACCTGGACACCGGCACGGACGTACGACCTGATCACGTGCGTCCACGGCCTGCACTACGTCGGCGACCAGCTCGGTCTGCTCTCCCGCGCCGCCTCCTGGGCGGCCGGGGACGGCCTGCTGTGCGCGCACTTCGACCCGGACTCGGTGCGCTGGACGGACGGCTCGGCGGCGGGACGCACCGCGGTCACCGCCCTGCGCGCGGTCGGGTTCGAGTACAGCCCCCGGCACCACCGGCTCACCCTGCGGGGCGGACGCTCGGTGGATCTCCCCTTCCGCTACGTCGGCGCGGACCCCGCCGCCGGCCCCAACTACACGGGCCAGCCCGCGGTCCGCTCCCACTACGCGCCCCGCTGAACGCCCGAGGGCGGCACCCCCTGCCGGAACAGGGAGTGCCGCCCTCGGAAAGGACAGGCTGATCCGCGTTGGATCAGAAGTCCATGTCACCGCCCGGCATGCCGCCCGGAGCGGCCGCGGCGGCCTTCTCCGGCTTGTCGGCGATGACGGCCTCGGTGGTGAGGAACAGCGCGGCGATGGAGGCGGCGTTCTGCAGCGCGGAACGGGTCACCTTCGCCGGGTCGATGATGCCTTCCTTGACCAGGTCGACGTACTCGCCGGTCGCGGCGTTCAGGCCGTGACCCGGGGTCAGGTTGCGCACCTTCTCCACCACGACGCCGCCCTCGAGGCCGGCGTTCACGGCGATCTGCTTCAGCGGGGCCTCGAGCGCCAGCTTGACGGCGGCGGCACCGGTGGCCTCGTCGCCCTCGAGCTCCAGCTTCTCGAAGACGTTCGTCGTCTGCAGCAGGGCCACGCCACCACCGGCGACGATGCCCTCCTCGACGGCCGCCTTGGCGTTGCGGACGGCGTCCTCGATGCGGTGCTTGCGCTCCTTGAGCTCCACCTCGGTGGCGGCACCGGCCTTGATGACCGCGACACCGCCGGCGAGCTTCGCCAGGCGCTCCTGCAGCTTCTCGCGGTCGTAGTCCGAGTCGCTGTTCTCGATCTCGGCGCGGATCTGGTTCACCCGGCCGTTGACCTGGTCCGACGAGCCGGAGCCGTCGACGATCGTGGTCTCGTCCTTGGTGATGACGACCTTGCGGGCGCGGCCCAGGAGGTCCAGGGTCGCGTTCTCCAGCTTGAGGCCGACCTCCTCGGAGATGACCTCGCCGCCCGTGAGGATGGCGATGTCGCCGAGCATGGCCTTGCGGCGGTCGCCGAAGCCCGGGGCCTTGACGGCGACGGACTTGAAGGTGCCGCGGATCTTGTTGACGACCAGGGTCGACAGGGCCTCGCCCTCGACGTCCTCGGCGATGATCAGCAGCGGCTTGCCCGACTGCATGACCTTCTCGAGGAGCGGGAGCAGGTCCTTGACCGAGGAGATCTTGGAGTTGGCGATCAGGATGTACGGGTCGTCGAGGACGGCCTCCATACGCTCCATGTCGGTGGCGAAGTACGCCGAGATGTAGCCCTTGTCGAAGCGCATACCCTCGGTGAGCTCCAGCTCCAGACCGAAGGTCTGGGACTCCTCGACGGTGATGACGCCTTCCTTGCCGACCTTGTCCATGGCCTCGGCGATGAGCTCGCCGATCTGGGTGTCGGCGGCGGAGATGGAGGCCGTGGAGGCGATCTGCTCCTTGGTCTCGACGTCCTTGGCCTGCTCCAGCAGAGCGGCGGAGACGGCCTCGACGGCCTTCTCGATACCGCGCTTCAGGGCCATCGGGTTGGCGCCGGCGGCTACGTTGCGCAGACCCTCGCGGACCAGCGCCTGGGCGAGAACGGTCGCGGTGGTCGTACCGTCACCGGCGACGTCGTCCGTCTTCTTGGCGACTTCCTTGACCAGCTCGGCGCCGATCTTCTCGTACGGGTCCTCGAGCTCGATCTCCTTGGCGATGGACACACCATCGTTGGTGATCGTGGGGGCGCCCCACTTCTTCTCGAGGACGACGTTGCGGCCCTTGGGGCCGAGCGTCACCTTCACGGCGTCCGCGAGCTGGTTCATGCCGCGCTCGAGGCCGCGCCGCGCCTCCTCGTCGAACGCGATGATCTTGGCCATGTGAAGTGGTCCCTCCAGGACTGGGGGTGATTCCTTCGGACCGCGCCCGCGCCCGCGACGGACGGCTCGCGGACCCCGTGGTTCCTTGCCCCACTTGGCCTGCGGGCCTCACCGACCCGGTCCTTCGTTGTCACTCTCACCTTCAGAGTGCTAACGCCAATGATTAGCACTCGCCCCGCCCGAGTGCAAGAAGCGCCCGCGCAGCGGGCTCCTCGAGGGGTGGCGGCCGGGCGATGGGCGGGCGCAAGCGGCTCGAGGGAATCCGCAGGTGAGCAGCGACGTGAGCAGCGACGTCACCGGCCCCCGGGCAGCACGAAGGGCCCGTACCCCTGGAGGTACGAGCCCTTCGAAGACGAACGGCAGTACGTCGCTGTCAGTCGACGCGTGCTTCAGCTGGTCGCCAGCCGGACCATGTCCGCCTGCGGACCCTTCTGGCCCTGCGAGATCTCGAAATCGACCCGCTGCCCCTCTTCCAGGGTGCGGTATCCGTCCATCTGGATCGCGCTGTAGTGGACGAAAACATCCGCACCACCGTCGACCGCGATGAAGCCGTACCCCTTCTCCGCGTTGAACCACTTGACGGTGCCCTGAGCCATGCCTAACTCCCCTATTACTGGCCCTTGCACAGATCCACACTTCGCGGATCCGGGTCAGACCTCACCCCCCATTGGCCTGGGGGCGTGCGCCGGAACGCGTCGACCGCGGCTGAATGTATCTGTCCAACTGCCGTCTGCAACAGGTCAATCGGACGAGAATTCTGGACGCACCCGGTCCGGAATGTGGCGAGAATTCGCCTGAATTCGGGGCAAGTCGGGCCCCGCAAAAGGAACAGAAGCCGCATAAAGGCCGAGCACTTTGGCTACTTCTTGTCGGGCCTGCAGCATGATTCCAGGGTTTCCGCCCCGGGGATCAGGAGCGGGTTCCCCAACTGTACCGCGCTCAATCACACTGAATTACCCCCTCCGCTTCTCTCACGGAGGGGGCAATCGGATGAACACTCGGTAACCGCGGTTACCGAAGGTAATGATCAGCCGCCCGCGACGGCCGGAATGATGGAGACGCCGGCGCCTTCGGGAGTCGCCGTCTCCAGACCCTGCTCGAAACGGACGTCGTCGTCGTTGACGTACACGTTGACGAAGCGGCGCAGCTTGCCCTGGTCGTCGAGGACACGGGCGGCGATGCCGGTGTGGTTCTTCTCCAGGTCCTCGATGACCTCGGCGAGGGTCGCGCCCTCGGCCGTCACCTCGGCCTTGCCGGCCGTGTAGGTGCGCAGGATGGTGGGGATGCGGACGGTCACGCTCATGCGAGGCCAGCCTCTCGGAAGGAGTCCAGGTTCGGGCGGATGGTCGCGGTCAGGCCCGTGCCGGCCACCGCGTCCAGCGTCTTGAGGCCGTCGCCGGTGTTGAGGACGACGGTGGTCTTGGTCGGGTCGAGGACGCCGTCCTTGATGAGCTTCTGCGTCACGCCCACCGTCACGCCGCCCGCGGTCTCCGCGAAGATGCCCTCGGTCCGGGCCAGCAGCTTGATGGCGTCCACGACCTGCTCGTCCGTCACGTCCTCCACCGCGCCGCCCGTACGGCGCGCGATGTCGAGGACGTACGGGCCGTCGGCCGGGTTGCCGATGGCCAGGGACTTGGCGATGGTGTTCGGCTTCTGCGGGCGGACCACGTCGTGCCCGCCCTTGAAGGCCACGGACACCGGGGAGCAGCCCTCCGCCTGCGCGCCGAAGATCTTGTAGGGCCGGTCCTCGACCAGCCCGAGCCTGATCAGCTCCTGCAGACCCTTGTCGATCTTCGTGAGCTGGGAGCCGGAGGCGATCGGGACCACGATCTGGTCGGGCAGCCGCCAGCCGAGCTGCTCGCAGATCTCGTACGCCAGGGTCTTCGAGCCCTCCGCGTAGTACGGCCGCAGGTTGACGTTGACGAAGCCCCAGCCCTCGCCGGCCGGGTCGCCGATCAGCTCGGAGCAGAAGCGGTTCACGTCGTCGTAGTTGCCCTCGATGCCGACGAGGTCGCCGCCGTAGATCGCGGCCATGACGACCTTGCCCTGCTCCAGGTCGTGCGGGATGAACACGCAGGAGCGGAGGCCGGCGCGGGCGGCCGCGGCGCCGACGGCACCGGCCAGGTTGCCCGTGGAGGAGCAGGACAGAGTGGTGAAGCCGAAGGCGCGGGCGGCCTCCAGGGCCTGGGCGACGACACGGTCCTTGAAGGAGTGCGTCGGGTTGCCGGAGTCGTCCTTCACATACAGCTCACCGGTCACACCGAGCTCGCGCGCCAGGTTGTCGGCCTTGACGAGCTTGGTCCAGCCGGGGTTCAGGTTGGGCTTGTCGGCCACGTCCGCGGGGACGGGCAGCAGCGGCGCGTACCGCCAGATGTTCGCGGGTCCCGCCTCGATGCGCCTGCGCAGTTCCTCGGTGTCGTGGGCCGAGAAGTCGTACGCGATCTCCAGCGGGCCGAAACACTCCTCGCAGGCGAACACCGGTCCGAGAGGCACCTGATGACCGCACTCGCGACAGCTCAGCGCCGCGGCGGGGCCGAGGTCTACGGTGGGATTGCTGGTGCTTGCAACAGTCTGCACAGCCATGGAGGCGAGGCCCTTTCTCCTCATCTTCCTCACGACGCATCTCGCCGTGAGACGGATTTGGCACCTTCCCTAGCCGGGAGCCTCGCTGGAGAACGAGTACCGACTGGAGGGTTGCCGGGGCTTCATCGGGCCGTGTCCCTCTGCCCCTCTGGATGAGCTGTATGCGGTTGTGGACGCCGATGACCCCCGACATGCAATGGTCATCGGCGTTGTTCAAGACTGTAACCGAAGGCCAGGACAGTTGAGATAGTCGTCCGAACCGCGAGATGGATCACACGGTCACCAGGTGTGATCACGACAGTGAGGAGCCGCTGACTGTGCTGGAAGAAGCCGAGCGCTGGCTGGCCACCCGCTCCTGGTCCGTGACCGATCGCCCCCTGCACAAGATCCTCGCCGCGAAGCAGCGGACGGGTCGGTCGGTCTCCGTCGTGCTGCCCGCGCTCAACGAGGAGGAGACGGTCGGCGACATCGTCGCCGTGATCCGTCACGACCTCATGCGCCAGGTCCCGCTCGTCGACGAGGTCGTCGTCGTCGACTCGGGCTCCACCGACCGCACCTCCGCGGTGGCCGCCGCCGCGGGTGCCAGGGTCGTCCACCGCGACGACATCCTGCCGCGCATACCGGCCGTCCCCGGCAAGGGGGAGGTCCTGTGGCGCTCCCTGCTGGTCACGAGCGGGGACATCGTCTGCTTCGTCGACGCCGATCTGAAGGAGTTCTCCTCCGACTTCGTCTCCGGGATCGTCGGGCCGCTGCTCACCGACCCCGAGGTCGACCTGGTCAAGGCCATGTACGACCGGCCGCTGGGCGGAGCCGCCGGTCAGGGCGGCCGGGTCACCGAGCTGATGGCCCGTCCTCTGCTGAACATGCACTGGCCCCAGCTGGCCGGTTTCGTGCAGCCGCTCGGCGGCGAGTACGCGGCCCGCCGCTCGCTGCTCGAACAGCTCCCGTTCCCGGTCGGCTACGGCGTGGAGCTGGGCATGCTGATCGACGCCCTGCACCTGGTGGGCCTGGACGCCCTCGCCCAGGTCGACGTGGGCGTACGCAAGCACCGGCACCAGGACGGACAGGCACTGGGCCGGATGGCGGCGGCGATCTACCGCACCGCGCAGCTGCGTCTGGCCCGCGGCCACCTCATCCGTCCCTCCCTCACCCAGTTCGAGCGGGGCGAGGACGGTTTCGAGCCACGCACCTACTCGGTGGACACGGAGGAACGGCCGCCGATGACGGAGATCGCGGAGTACGCCTCGCGCAGAGTGGCCTGAACGGCTGGAGAACGGCTGTATACGGCCCCCTCGCAGGGTGGAACGCACGTTTGAGCGTTTCCCGGCCGGGCTAGGTTGAGGGCTATGGCTTCCACGCACGGCGCTGCTGAGGTGCTGGTCGCGTCCAACCGCGGCCCGGTTTCGTACGAGGTGCGCGAGGGTGGTGCGCTGTACGCCAAACGGGGCGGCGGCGGGCTGGTCTCGGGGCTGTCGGCCATCGGGCCGGACACGGACGCGGTGTGGGTGTGCGCCGCGCTGAGCGACGCCGACCGGGAGGCGGTGCGCAGCTCGCCCGGCCGGCGGCTGTCCGTGGACGCGACCGGCGGCCAGCAGGTGCGGATGCTGGACATCGACGCGACGGTCTTCTCCGACGCGTACAACGGCGTCGCCAACTCCGTGCTCTGGTTCGTCCACCACATGCTGTACCAGACCCCGCTGGAGCCGGTCTTCGACGCGGAGTTCCGGCGCCAGTGGGCGTCGTACGAGGCCTACAACCGGGCCTTCGCCGAGGCGCTGGCGGAGGAGTCCGCGGCGGGTGCCGCGGTGGTGATCCAGGACTACCACCTCGCCCTGGCCCCCCGGATGCTCCGGCAGCTCCGCCCCGATCTGCGGATCGGCCACTTCTCGCACACCCCCTGGGCCCCGCCGGACTACTTCCGGCTCCTGCCCGACGACATCGCGGCCGAGCTGCTGGGCGGGATCCTGGGCGCGGACCGCGCCGGCTTCCTCACCCGGCGCTGGGCGGACGCGTTCACCGACTGCTGTCACACGGTCCTGGGCCCCGGCATCCCCTCCGGCACCCGCATCGGCGTGCACGGCCTCGGCGCGGACGCGGACTTCCTGCGCAAGCGGGCGCACGAGGCGGACGTGGCCGAACGGATGGCCACGCTGCGGGCGGAGATCGGCGAGGGCCGCAGAACAATCGTGCGGGTCGACCGCACCGAGCTGTCGAAGAACATCATCCGCGGACTGCTGGCGTACCGGCAGCTGCTGGACGACCACCCCGAATGGCGCGAACGGGTCGTGCACCTGGCCTTCGCCTACCCCTCCCGGCAGGACCTGGCCGTGTACCGCGACTACACCGCGGGGGTGCGGCGCCTGGCCGAGGAGATCAACTCCACGTACGGCAGTCCGGGTTGGACACCGGTCGTACTGCACGTCAAGGACGACTTCGCGCGTTCCCTGGCCGCCTACCGGCTCGCGGACGTGGCCCTGGTGAACCCCATCCGGGACGGCATGAACCTGGTCGCCAAGGAGATCCCGGTCGTCTCCGACGAGGGGTGCGCGCTGGTGCTCTCGCGGGAGGCCGGGGCGTACGAGGAGCTGGGCGAGGACGCGATCACGGTGAACCCGTACGACATCGGGGGCACGGCGAACGCCCTGCACCGGGCGCTGACCATGTCCCCCGACGAGCGGGCCGAACGCACCAAGCGGCTGGCCGCGGCCGCCACCGCGCTGCCGCCGGCCCAGTGGTTCCTGGACCAGCTGCACGCGCTCGACCCCGGTCAGTCCAGCTGAGCCGCCAGCGTCCGCAGCAGTCGTACGACCCCTTCCGGGCCGTCCACCACCAGGTCCGCCCGTTCCGCGAGCTCCGTCACCTCGGAGCTGCCGCTGCACACCAGCAGGCCCGGGACGCCGTCGGAGCGCAGCTTGTCGACGGCGGCGAAGGCGGGCAGGTCGCCGAGGTCGTCGCCGGCGTAGACCACCGACTCGGCGCCGATCTCCCGGACGTACTCGAGGAGAGCGACACCCTTGTCCATGCCGGCCGGGCGGAGTTCGAGGACCATCCGCCCCGGCTCGACGATCAGGCCGTGCCGGGTGGCGAGGTCGGTCAGCGGTTCGCGGAGGGCCTCGAAGGCGGCCTGCGGATCCTCGGCGCGGCGGGTGTGGACGGCGACGGCGCGCCCCTTCTCCTCGATCCAGGTCCCCCGCCAGGCACCGATCCGGTCCAGGAACCCCGGCAGTTCGGCGCGGACGGCGGCGACACCGGGGTGCGGGGGCGGCGCGCTGACGGTTCCGCTCACGGCGTCCCAGCGCTCGGCGCCGTAGTGGCCGAGGACCACGAGGTGTTCCAGGCCGGACACGCCCGCGAAGCCCCCGTGCCGCACGGCGACCGCGGCCGGGCGGCCGGTGACCACGGCGACGGAGGCCACCTTCGGGGCGAGCCCGGCGAGCGCCGGTACGGCCTCCGGGTGGGCGCGGGCCTGCTCGGGGTCGGCGACGATCGGAGCGAGCGTGCCGTCGAAGTCGAGTCCGATCACCGCGGTGCGCGGCCGCGCCAGCAGCGCCTCCAGCCCTTCCCGCCCCGCCTGGGTCACCGGGGTCGGCAGCGGGTCCATCGGGTTGGTCGAGTCCGTCGTATGGATGCCCATACGACGACCCTATCCACGGGAGGGCGGGCGCACCCATGGCTCATGGGGCGCACGGGGGAGCGCCGCGGCCCTCAGCGCTCGGCGCGCCGGGCCTCACGGACGCGGCGCAGGCGGTTCACCGTCACCGGGTCGTGGGCCAGCGCCCGCTCGTCGTCCAGCAGGGCGTTCAGGAGCTGGTAGTAGCGGACGGGGGCCAGCCCCAGCTCCTCCCGTATCGCCCGCTCCTTCGCGCCGGGCCCCGGGAAACCCCGGCGTTCCAGCGCGAGGATGGACTGCTCGCGCCGGCCCAGTTCTTCCCGCTCCATGCCTGAACGGTAGCGCCGTGCACCGACAACGGCTCACCCCGCCTCGCGGCTGTCGGCCGTCGCCGCCTCCGCCTGCAGTCGGCCCAGAACGGCGGCCGGGCTGCCGCCCCGGGCGACGGCCTGGCCGATGGTCTTCTTGACGTCGGCGCTGACGGCCGCCCAGGAGGTCTTGCCGACGGGGTAGAGCGCGGAGGTGGAGAGCTGGTCCAGGAAGGGGCGGAGATCCGCGTCCTTCGAGGACTGGGACATGGCGTCCGACGCGGAGCCGGTCACCGGGAGCAGTCCGTACTCGCGGGAGAAGTCGAGCACGTTCTTGTCGTTGTAGACGAAGTCGAGGAAGTCGCCGGTCTGCTCGGCGTGGCCGTTCTGCTTGAAGGCCATCATCCAGTCGGCGACACCCATCGCGGACCTGGACACCCCGGACGGCCCCGGCATGGGCACCATGCCGAACTTCACGCCCTTCTTGGCGGCCTGCCGCATCAGCGTGGGGTGCCCGTTGAGCATGCCGACCTGGCCGTCGGCGAAGGCGGCGAAGGCATCGGCGCGGTTCAGCCTGCCCGGCGCGACCGGCCCGGTCAGCCCCTTGTCGACCAGCTCGTCCTTGAGCCAGCTGAAGGTCTCGATGTTCTGCGCGGAGTCGATGGTGTAGGTGCCGACGTCGTCGGTATAACCGTTGCCTCCGCTGAGCAGCCACTGCATGGTCTCGGCCTGGGCCTCCTCGGGACCCAGGGGCAGCGCGTACGGGTACTTCACGCCCGCCGCCTTCAGTGCCCTCGCGTCGGCCGCGAGTTCGTTCCAGGTGGTGGGCGGGGTGATGCCTGCCCTGGTGAAGAGGGTCTTGTTGTAGAAGAGGACGCGGGTGGAGGCCGCGAAGGGGATGCCGTACTGGACGTGCTTCCACTGCCCCGCCTCGGAGAGCTGGGAGAGGAAGGACGCCTGTACGGGGATGGAGAGCAGGTCGGAGGCCTGGTACAGCTTGCCCGCGGCCGCGTAGTCGGCGTAGGCGCCGATCTGGGCCATGTCGGGTGCCTTTCCGGCGTCGACCATCTCCTTGACCTTGCGGTCGACGTCGTTCCAGGAGTAGACGCTGACCTCGATCTTCACCCCGGAGTGCTTGGCCTCGTACTCCTTGACCAGCTCGTCCCAGTACTTCTTGGAGCTGTCGGCCGCGGAGTTCCCGTAGTCGGCGGCGACCAGTCTGAGGGTCACGTCCGAAGAGTCCGTGCTCCCACAGCCACTGAGGACCGCTGTCATGCCCATGGCGGACACTACCGCGACCATTCCTGCCCTACGCCGACGCACTGCTATTGCCCCAACCCTGCTGTCTCGAAGTCCGTCTCATGGGCCCAGAGGTCTACACCTCTCACCCCCACGAGGTCTACACCAAGGTCTACACCACGCGAGTGGACTAGACCTCTCCCGGGTCGGAGGTCCACACTGTTCCCGTGAGACATGTCATCGCCCTCGACGTGGGCGGCACCGGGATGAAGGCCGCCCTGGTCGGGGACGGCGGCGACCTGCTCCACCAGGACCGCCGCGCGACCGGGCGCGAACGCGGGCCCGGCGCGGTGGTCGAGGGCATCCTCGCCTTCGCGGCCGACCTGCGCGCGTACGGTGCGGCGCGCCTCGGCGAGCCCGCCGCCGCCGTCGGCGTCGCCGTCCCCGGCATCGTCGACGAGGAACGCGGAGTCGCCGCCTACTCGGCCAACCTGGGCTGGCGGGACGTACCCCTGCGCGATCTGCTCGCCGAACGGCTCGGCGTTCCGGTCGCCCTCGGCCACGACGTGCGCGCCGGCGGACTCGCCGAGGGCCGGATCGGGGCGGGCAGAGGGGCCGACCGGTTCCTGTTCGTACCCCTCGGCACCGGGATCGCCGGCGCCATCGGCCTCGACGGCCGGGTGGAGGCGGGGGCGCACGGCTTCGCGGGCGAGATCGGGCACATCGTCGTACGGCCCGGGGGCGCCGCCTGCCCCTGCGGACAGCGCGGCTGCCTGGAGCGGTACGCGTCCGCGGCCGCCGTGAGCGAGGCCTGGGCGGCCGCCTGCGGGGACCCGGACGCCGATGCCGCGGACTGCGCGAAGGCCGTCGCGTCCGGCGACCCGAACGCCGTCCGGATCTGGCGGGAGGCCCTGGACGCCCTCGCGGACGGGCTGGTCACCGCGCTCACCCTGCTGGACCCGCGCACGCTGATCATCGGTGGCGGCCTGGCCGAGGCGGGGGAAACCTTGTTCACACCGCTGCGGGAGGCCGTCCAGCGGCGCGTCACCTTCCAGAAGCTGCCGTCGATCGTCCCCGCCGCCCTCGGGGACACCGCCGGCTGCCTGGGCGCGGGACTCCTCGCCCGGGATCTCCTCGAAACCACTGACCCTTCGGAGGTAACCGCCTGATGGCCCCCAGCAAGGTTCTCGCCGGTGCCCGGGTGGTGCTGCCCACCGGCACCGTGGACGACGGGCGTGTGGTCGTCGAGGGTACGAAGATCGCGGCCGTCGCGCCGGCGGACGCCGAGGTCGTCGACGTACGGGGGCACTGGCTGGTCCCCGGCTTCGTCGACATCCACAACCACGGCGGCGGCGGCGCGTCCTTCTCCGGCTCGCTCGACGAGGTCCTGACGGCGATCCGCACCCACCGTCTGCACGGCACCACGACCCTCGTCGCCTCCACCGTCACCGACGACATGGACCTCCTCGTCAAGCAGGCCGGGCTGCTGAGCGAACTGGCCGAACAGGGCGACATCGCCGGCATTCACTTCGAGGGCCCGTTCATCTCGCCGTGCCGCAAGGGCGCCCACTCCGAGGAACTGCTGCGCGACCCGGACCCGGCGGACGTCCGCAAGCTGATCGACGCGGCGCGCGGCAGAGCCAGGATGGTCACCCTCGCCACCGAACTGCCCGGCGGGCTCGACTCCGTACGGCTGCTGGCGGAGCACGGGGTCATCGCCGCCGTCGGACACACGGACGCCAGCTACGAGCAGACGGTACAGGCGATCGACGCGGGCGCGACGGTGGCCACGCACCTCTTCAACGCCATGCCCGTCCTCGGTCACCGCTCCCCCGGCCCGATCGCCGCGCTCCTGGAGGACGAGCGGGTCACGGTCGAGCTGATCAACGACGGCACGCATCTGCACCCGGCCGCCCTGGAACTGGCGTTCCGTCACGCGGGCGCCGACCGGGTCGCGTTCATCACCGACGCCATGGACGCGGCCGGCATCGGCGACGGCCGCTACATGCTCGGCCCGCTGGAGGTCGAGGTCAGCGAGGGCGTCGCCCGGCTCGTGGAGGGCGGTTCGATCGCCGGCTCCACCCTCACCCTGGACCGCGCCTTCAAGCGGGCGGTGACCGTCGACCGGCTCCCGGTGGAGGACGTGGTCACGGCCCTGTCCGTCAGCCCGGCCCGGCTGCTGGGCATGTACGACACCATCGGCTCGCTGGAGCCCGGCAAGGACGCCGACCTGGTGCTCCTGGACGCCGACTTCGGACTCAAGGGCGTGATGCGCCGGGGAGAATGGGTGGTCGCTCCCCAACTGCCCTGATCCGTCCCCCAGTAGAGAGACGGTGACCGACCCGCGGTCTGGGCCGGTCGCCGTCTCTTTGGCATGATCGGGGCCCGGAACAGCAGGCACACACACTTCGAGGGAGGTCGGCCCGGGTGATCCTCACGGTCACACTGAACACCGCTCTCGACATCACCTACCGCGTGAGGTCCCTGCGGCCCCACGCCTCGCACCGCGTCTCGGAGGTCACCGAACGGCCGGGCGGCAAGGGCCTGAACGTGGCCCGGGTGCTCGCGGCCCTCGGGCACGAGGTCACGGCCACGGGGTTCGCGGGCGGCGGCACCGGGCGGGCCGTGCGGGAGCGGCTCGCGGAGACGCGGGGCGTGGTGGACGCCCTGGTCCCGGTCGCCGGGGCGACCCGGCGCACCGTCGCCGTCGTCGACGAGCTGACCGGCGACACCACGCAGTTGAACGAGCCGGGGCCGCAGATCACCCCGGCCGAGTGGGCCGCCTTCCTGGGCACCTACGCGGATCTGCTGGCCGGGGCGTCGGCGGTCGCCCTGTGCGGCAGCCTGCCGCCGGGCGTGCCGGTGGGCGCCTACGCCGGGCTGGTGCGCACGGCACGGACCATCGGTGTCCCCGTCCTGCTGGACACCAGCGGGGAGCCGCTGCGGCGCGGTGTGGCGGCCCGGCCGGACATCATCAAGCCGAACGCCGAGGAACTGGCCGAACTCACCGGCTCCCACGAGCCGTTGCGCGCGACCCAGGACGCCCGGCGCCGGGGCGCGCACGCGGTGGTCGCCTCCCTCGGCCCGGGGGGCCTGCTGGCGGTGACCCCCGAGGGCCACTGGCGGGCCACCCCGCCCGCCCGCACCCACGGCAACCCGACCGGCGCCGGCGACTCGGCGGTCGCGGGCCTCCTGTCCGGCCTCGTGGAACAACTGCCTTGGCCGGAACGGCTGTCCCGCGCGGTCGCACTCTCCACCGCAACGGTGCTGTCCTCGACGGCTGGCGAGTTCGACCGCGCGGTCTATTCCGAGTTGCTGGAGCGGGCGGCGGTGACGCCGACGGCAGCCTGAGAGCACCGTGTGCCACGGTGTTCTCAGGCACTGCCGGTCCCACCCGCTCGGGCCGCAGGCCCTATGCGTGGGCGTCAGCGTCCCCAGACGCCTATGCCCATGACCTTGAAGGGAACGTTGTCCGAGTAGTGCTTGGGCTTGATGTCGAAATGACTGCCCGTACACGAGCCGCCGCTGTAAACCGTGATACGAACGCTACGCTGATTGGATATGGTGCGCCCGCCCCACGCGTAGCACCCGGGGTCAGGGTTGTGATGCGTGAGCTTGGTTCCCCCGAAGTGCGCTTTGGGCCAGGTGCACACCGCTCCGCTCGCGCAGACGGACGACGCTGATGCCGGCTGAGCTGTGAGCGGAAGGGCTGCCGCTACTGCGACTCCGGCCAGCGCAAAAAGGCGCTTCCTCATGTGTGAACTGCTCCCGTTGCTGGTGTTTCGAGTGGTCGCAGTCAGTTTTCGCGATCTTCACACAGTCGGACACGGATTTTTCCGCCAACCGCGGCCGCCGCTCACCCGTTCTTGCCTGTGAGCCACAACTGGTCCAGGACGGCGTTGCACTGGTTGCCCTGGTTGCATGCGATCTCGATCGTGTTGGTGCCCTTGGTCAGGTTGACGTTGGCCCAGGTGTTCTTCCAGCCCTGTTCCCAGTCACCCGCGGGCGTGCCGCCGAAGTTCTTCATGTTCAGCGGCTGCGTATTGGCTTTGCCGTTGATCAACAGCGTCGCGTCGGCGTCCGTGCCCGGGACGCCGTACTGCACGTACAGCCGGTAGGAGCCGGCCTTCTCGATGCCGTCCACGGTCCAGGTGACCTTCGCCCCGACCTGGTTGAAGCCGGTCACATAGACGCCGCCGTCGGCCTTGGCGCCCTTGAACTCGGACGCGGTGGTGGTCCCGCCCTCCAGTCGCAGCGCCTTCGCGTCGATCTTCGGGAGCTCGCCCGAGCTGGAGACCGAGCTGGTGCTGGAGGGCTTGGGCGAGGCGCTCTGGGACTGGGTCGGGGAGGCGTCCGCCTGGTTGCCCTTCTTGCCGTCGTCGGAGTTGCCGTTGATCATGGCCACGCTGATGCCGATGACGACGGCGGCGACCACCGCGACGGCGCCGATCAGCAGCCCCTTGGTGTTCGGGCCGCGGCCACGGCCGCCTGCGCCCCTGGCGGTCGGCAGCGGCTGCTGGGTGGTCGGCGCGCCGCCCGGGAGGGTCTCCGGGGCCTGGTAGTGCGCGTTCGGCTGGCCGTAGGCGCCCTGCTGCTGCGGGACGGTCTGGCCGTACTGCGCCTGCTGCCCGCCGTATGTGCGCTCGCCGACCGCACGCACCCTGCTGACCGAGTTCGGGTAGCCGTAGCCGCCGGACGGCGGCTGGGCGCCTCTGGCCTGACCGTCGGCATACAGATAGCCGAACGGGTCGTCGTCCTCGGGCGTGCTCGCGCCGTTGTCGCCGGGCGTCATCCCTTGGTACTCCTCAACAGGTGCGGGCGGATGCGGTACAGGTAACGAATGTCGAGCGTACCCGTTCTCGCTGGCCCAAACGGGTGACTCGGACCGCTTCAGCTCACTGACCTGCGGATCATCCGGCTCGACGATGTTGTTTGGGACGAGATCGTTTCTCGACGTACATCCGTTCGTCAGCGGATTTCAACACTTCGTCCGCGGTCATGCCGCAGTGTGCCCACCCGATGCCGAAACTGGCGCCCACCCGGACCGCCCGGCCCTCCGCCCGGATCGGCTGGATGATCTCGTTGCGCAGGCGTACGGCCAGGTCCTGCGCGTCGGCCTTGCCGAGCCCGTCGGCGAGGATCACGAACTCGTCGCCGCCCAGCCGGGCCACGGTGTCGCCGTCGCGCACCCCCCGGGTGAGCCGCCGGGCGACCTCGATCAGGACCGCGTCGCCGGCGTTGTGCCCGAACCTGTCGTTGATCGACTTGAAGCCGTCGAGGTCGCAGAAGAGAACAGCGAGGCCCTTGGTGCCGTCGTCCAGCTCCCCCTCGGGAGCGATCGTGTGCACATGGTGGTCGTAGCCGTCGTACGACTGCGCGACCGCCGCGAAGTCGAAGCCGTGACCGTTGACGTCGAAGGCGGGGTGGCCGTAGGCCGCGTCCAGGGACTCCGTCTCGCCGGCGTGCGCCGCCCGCTGGCACAGCCGCGACGACAGGCGCGAGCGCAGCTCGGCGGAGTTGGGCAGGCCGGTGAGGGAGTCGTGGGAGGCGCGGTGGGCGAGCTGCAGCTCGCGGCGCTTGCGCTCCTCGATGTCCTCGACGTGGGTCAGCAGGAAGCGGGGTCCGTCCGCCGCGTCGGCGACGACGCTGTTGCGCAGGGAGACCCAGACGTAGCTGCCGTCCCGGCGGCCGAGCCGCAGTTCCGCGCGCCCGCCCTCGGCGGAGGTCCGCAGCAGGGTGCCTACGTCCTCGGGGTGGACGAGATCGGAGAAGGAGTAGCGGCGCATCGCGGAGGCGGGGCGGCCGAGCAGCCGGCACAGGGCGTCGTTGGTGCGCAGGATCCGGCCGTGCTGGTCACCGCCCATCTCGGCGATGGCCATGCCGGAGGGTGCGTACTCGAACGCCTGCCGGAAGCTTTCCTCGCTGGCGCGCAGTGCCTGCTGCTCGCGCTCCAGGCGTACCAGGGCGCGCTGCATATTGGCCCTGAGACGCGCGTTGCTGATCGCGATGGCCGCCTGGAACGCGTACATCTGGAGCGCCTCGCGCCCCCACGCGCCGGGGTGGCGGCCGTTGCGCGGCCGGTCCACGGAGATCACGCCGAGCAGTTCACCGGAGGAGCCGCCCTGGACGCCGGGCGTGTACATGGGCGCGAAGAGCCGGTCGGAGGGGTGCCACTCGTCCTCGAAGCGGGGCGCGGGGCCGTCGGTGTACCACTGCGGTACGTCGTCCTCGTCGAGCACCCAGCCCTCGGTGTGCGGTATGAAACGCAGGTCGCCCCAGGCCTCGCCCATGTTCAGACGGCGCTCCCAGGACTCGCGGGAGCCGACGCGTCCGGTGATGAGGGCCTCGGCCGCGGAGTTGCCGGAGAACGCGGCGACGACGAGGTCGCCGTCGGGGCGCACGAGGTTGACGCACGCCATCTCGTACCCGAGGGCGTTGACCGCGCCGTCGGCGACCGTCTGCAGTGTGTCCGCCAGACTGCGCGCCGTGTTCATGTCGGCCATGACCTGGTGCAGCTGCCGCAGGGACGCAAGGCGGACATACGGCTCCGACTCGGTCTCCATGCTCGCCCTCCCCCCGAGACCTCGCAGCGAATCAAGGGTTCTCTTCGGCGCTACTTTTCGGTGGTGCCCTTGCCGTGCTCTTGCAGGTTTCCCCGCCACTGAATCACAGCGCGCTGCCCACTCGGTACACAGGGTCAACAATTAATGGCCCTTGTGACTCAAGTCACAGCAGAACGTGAACAATTGAGTGGAGATTCTGCGTTTTCCCTGTGCGTTTACCGAACGAGGGCTTTGCGCGTGTGTGGACATGATGCACGAGGGGTGAGCCCTGCGGCCCCCGCGGATCCGTCGGTGGTCGTAGGACCCGGCTCGGACCGGGGTCCGATGCGGTGTGCACGGAGCGGAGACTAGCGTTTCGGCGTGCTGAACACTCCCCCTGCCCCGCCTTCCCCCACCCCCGCGTCCGCTCCCCGGCATCCTGAGGGGGTGAGCAACGACGAGTTCCGGGCCGCCATGTCCCGGCTGGCCGCGGGCGTGGTCCTGGTGACCGCGCAGGAGCCGCCGCTGGACCCGGACGACCCCCTGGCGCCCGGCGGCGAGGACGTCGGCATGACCGCCACCTCCTTCATGTCGGTCTCCCTGGACCCGCCGCTGGTCATGGTCAGCCTGCGCGAGGGGTCGCGCATGGACGACCTGCTCGCGGAGCAGCCCCTGTGGGCGGTCTCCGTCCTGACCGAGAGCCAGCGCCACGTCGCGGGCCGCTTCGCCATGAAGGGCCGCATCAGCGACCGGCTCCTGTTCCAGGACCTCGCGTACGGCCGCGGCGAGGTCTCGGGCGCCCCCCTGGTGGGCGGTTCCCTGGCGGCCCTGGAGTGCCGGACCGAACAGCGGGTGACGGCCGGGGACCACACACTGGTGATCGGCCGCGTGCTGAGCGCGCGGGTGCCGAGCGCGGACGGCGGGCCGCTGCTCTATTTCCGGGGCCGCTACCGGCAGTTGGGGTAATCGGAACCGTGCGGAAGGCCGTCGGAATTCGATGGCCGCTCTGTGAACGGCCTGCGTAATGTGCCGGCATGACACCCCGCCTCGAAGAACTCACGCCCCGGAATTTGGAAGCCGCGCTCGCCATTCGGATACGGCCCGACCAGGAGCACGCGGTCGAGCCCGTCGCGCACTCCCTGGCCGAGGCGTACGTCCACCCGCCCGGCGTCGCCTGGCCGCGCCTCATCGTGGACGGCGACGGTGACGGCGGTCGGCCGGTCGGCTTCCTCATGGCGTTCCTCGGCATCGACTGGCTCGGCGACGGCACGGTGTTCCGCTCCGGCCTGTGGCGGCTGAACATCGCCGCCGGGGAACAGGGCAAGGGGTACGGCCGGTTCGCCGTCGACTCCGTGGCCGCCGAGATCCGCCGCCGCGGCGGCCGGCGGCTGTACGTCACCTGGCACCCCGGCCCGGCGGGCCCGGAGGAGTTCTACCTCCGGCTCGGCTTCCGAAGGACCGGGGAGACCAGCGGGGACCAGACCGTGGGAGTGCTGGACCTCGGCTAGACGCAATGCCGGTGACTTAGATGTCCTGCGTTCGTTGGTTGTGGTGTGGCGAGGGTGGGGCAGGTCAAGTCGCCTGCGGGTGAGCGTTTGTCGGACCG
>NZ_JBHYKH010000050.1:21401-28884 GCF_042741275.1 Streptomyces sp. NPDC058964 | reverse complement strand
GTCGCCGCCACCGCGCCGCCCGCGGCGAAGCCCGCACGGGCGCCGTAGGTGTCGGTGACCCAGCCGACGATCGGGGCGCCGACCGGGGAGCCGCCGAGGAAGACCATCATGTAGAGGGCCATGACGCGGCCCCGCATGGCCGGGTCGGTGGACATCTGGATGCTGGTGTTGGCGGTGACGTTGACCGTCATGCTGAAGACACCGATCGGGACCATCAGCAGCGCGAACAGCCACAGCTCGGGTGCCGTCGCCGCCACCATCTCCAGGGTGCCGAAGGCGGCCGCGGCCGCGATCAGCACTCTCAGCCGGGCGGTGCCGCGCCGGGCGGCGAGCAGCGCGCCGACCAGGGAGCCGACGGCCATGAGGGTGTTGAAGAGGCTGTAGGCGCCGGCTCCGGCGTGGAAGACGTCGTCGGCGTAGGCCGACAGCCACACCGGGAAGTTGAAGCCGAAGGTGCCGATGAAGCCGACCAGGACGATCGGCCAGATCAGCTCGGGGCGGCCGGCGACATAGCGCAGGCCCTCCCGCAGCTGCCCCTTGCCGCGCGGCGCCCGCTCGACCACGTGCAGCTCACGCGCGCGCATCAGCAGCAGGCCGGCGACGGGGGCGACGAACGACAGGCCGTTGAACAGGAAGGCCCAGCCCGTGCCCACACCGGTGATCAGCAGGCCGGCGACGGCGGGGCCGACCAGGCGGGCGGACTGGAAGTTCGCCGAGTTCAGGCTGACCGCGTTCTGCAGCTGTTCGGGGCCGACCATCTCGGAGACGAAGGACTGCCGGGCCGGGTTGTCGACGACCGTGGCGAGGCCGACGGCGAAGGCGGCGAGGTAGACGTGCCACACCTGCACGTGGCCGGAGAGGGTCAGGGCGGCGAGTGCGATGCCGGTGAGGGCCATCGACGTCTGGGTGACGAGCAGCGTACGGCGCTTGGGCAGACGGTCGACGAGAACGCCGCCGTAGAGACCGAACAGCAGCATCGGCAGGAACTGCAGGGCCGTCGTGATGCCGACGGCCGCGGAGGAGCCGGTGAGGCTGAGCACCAGCCAGTCCTGGGCGATGCGCTGCATCCACGTGCCGGTGTTGGAGACGACCTGGCCGACGAAGAAGAGACGGTAGTTCCGGATCCTCAGCGAGCTGAACATCGAGGACCTGGCGGGGTGGCCAGGGCTGGTGGGGGTGGTCGGTGCGGGGGCGGAAGCTGCTCCGGATCCCGTACTCAAAGTGGGTTCGCCTCCTCGCGAAAATGGCTTACAGGTGTGCGAGCTTCTCCAGCACGGGGGCGGCGGCGCGGAGTTTCGCCCACTCGTCCTCGTCGAGGCCCTCGACCAGGCCGGCCAGGAACGCGTTGCGCTTGCGGCGGCTCTCCTCGAGCATCGCCTCGGCCTGCTCGGTCCGGGTGACGACCTTCTGGCGTCTGTCCTCGGGGTGCGGCTCCAGCCTGACCAGGCCCTTGGCCTCCAGCAGCGCCACGATGCGGGTCATCGACGGCGGCTGGACGTGCTCCTTGCGGGCGAGTTCGCCCGGCGTGGCCTTGCCGCAGTTGGACAGGGTGCCGAGCACCGACATCTCGGTGGGGCTCAGCGACTCGTCGACCCGCTGGTGCTTGAGCCGACGGGACAACCGCATCACGGCGGAGCGCAGGGAGTTCACGGCGGCAGCGTCGTCGCCATGGGTAAGGTCCGGCATGTTCTTTAGAGTAACTCATTACTCTCGCTAAGGACCACCGGCGACACGCCGGGATGCCCGTGACCCTGGCCACTGAACCCTCGCATCACCCGTATGAGTGAGTCGATTCCGGAAAGTGACGCGCGGGACCACCGGATGTGGCGACCCTCGTGTGCATGGGGACCACTGTGCTCAGCCTGCGGATGGACCGGGAGCTCCTCGACCGGCTCCGGCGCCATGCGGCGAAAAGAGGAATGAGCGTCCAGGACTACGTGGTCCGGACGCTCATTCGCGACGACTTCGACGAGCGCTTCCAGGCCGCCGTCGAGGAGACGGAGAAGTTCTACGGGGTCACGTGAGCGAGGCTCACGTCAGGCCGAGGGCCGGCATCAGGTAGTAGAACGTGAAAACGGCGGCGACGACGTACATCGGCGCCGGCACCTCGCGGCCGCGCCCGGCCGCGAGCCGCAGCACCACGAAGGTGATGAAGCCCATGCCGATGCCGTTCGTGATCGAGTAGGTGAACGGCATCATCACCATCGTGACGAAGGCCGGCATCGCGACGGTGTAGTCGGCCCAGTCGATCTCCTTCACCGAGCCGGCCAGGATCAGGAAGCCGACCGCGATCAGTGCCGGGGTGGCGGCCTGGGACGGGACCATCGTGGCGACCGGAGTCAGGAACAGGGCCACGGCGAACAGCCCGCCGGTGATCACGTTGGCGAAGCCGGTGCGCGCGCCCTCGCCGACGCCCGCCGTGGACTCCACGAAGGCGGTCGTGGCCGAGGAGGAACTGGCGCCGCCCGCCGCAACCGCGAGACCGTCGACGAAGAGCACCTTGTTGATGCCGGGCATCTCACCCTTGGCGTTGGTCAGCTTGGCCTCGTCACTGACTCCCATGATCGTGCCCATGGCGTCGAAGAAGCAGGACAGCAGGACGGTGAAGACGAAGAGAATGCCCGTCAGGACGCCGACCTTGGAGAACCCGCCGAACAGGCTGACCTGGCCGATGAGTCCGAAGTCCGGGCTGGAGACGGGGTTGCCCGGCCACTTCGGGGTGGTGAGACCCCAGGAGGGCACCTTGGCGACGGCCTCGATGATCAGCGCCAGCACGGTCATCGCGACGATCGAGATGAGGATCGCGCCGGGGACCTTCCGCACGATGAGCGCGAGCGTGAGCAGCACGCCGAGGATGAAGACCAGGACCGGCCAGCCGTTGAGGTGACCGTCGGCGCCCAGCTGGAGCGGGACGGTGGTGTGGGCGGCGTCCGGGATGCGGCTGACGAAGCCGGAGTCGACGAGGCCGATCAGCATGATGAACAGGCCGATACCGATGGAGATGGCCTTGCGCAGGCTGTAGGGCACGGCGTTCATCACGCGCTCGCGCAGCCCGGTGGCGACGAGCAGCATGACCACGAAGCCGGCGAGCACGACCATGCCCATCGCGTCGGGCCACGACATGCGCGGCGCCAGCTGGAGCGCGACCACCGAGTTCACGCCGAGACCGGCGGCGAGGGCGATCGGGACGTTGCCGATCACGCCCATGAGGAGCGTCGTGAACGCGGCGGTGACGGCAGTGGCCGTGACCAGCTGACCATTGTTCAGCTGATGCCCGTACATGTCCTTCGCGCTGCCGAGGATGATCGGGTTCAGCACGATGATGTAGGCCATCGCGAAGAACGTGGCGAAGCCGCCACGGATCTCGCGCGGCAGCGTGCTGCCCCGCTCCGAGATCTTGAAGTAGCGGTCGAGCGCGCCGTACGCGGGCTCACTGCCCGGCTGTTCGGGGGCGGGAACCTTGGCCGGTGCCGAGGTGGACATGCGGGAACCTCATCACCAAAGGGACTCCCCCGAGAACCTTTGGACTTTCCTACGATCAGAAGCGGTCAGAGACAAACGGTTTCAGTATGAACGTATGAGTACGAGATCGCTATCTCCGCGCGTAGACACCGGAAGCCCCCGGCAGCCTCCTCGGTGCCGCGCCCGCCTCGTAAGCTGTGCGCATGGCGAAGTGGACCCCCAAGCACGAGGCGCCGGAGCCCCTGGAGGGCCCCGTGGTCGCCACCATCACCGGCGGCACGATCCTCTGGTTCGTCCTCTTCCTGGTCCAGCTGCCCTTCTACGGCTGGTTCGACGACCACGGCCACACCTGGTGGCTGTGGACCTGTCTGGCCGGCGCCGGCCTCGGGCTGATCGGCATCTGGTACGTCCGCAGGCGCGACGCGGCGATCAAGCGGGCGGCGGCCCTGGAGACGGCGACGGCCGAGTAGGGCCGTACTACCACCGCACGACCTCTCTCCTCCCCAGGTCGGATCTTCCGGCCACTCGGCATGTGAAGCCTCAAATCCGCACGTAACGTCGAATGCATGACGCACATCGACGCGGGCGCGGAGCTGGATCCTGTGCACCCGGTGCCCGTCCCGAAGGCACCCCCGTCGACCGGCCTGACCTCCGCCGAGGTCGCGGAGCGGGTCGCCCGCGGTGAGGTCAACGACGTCCCGGTCCGCAGCAGCCGTACGCTCTCCGAGATCGCCCGCGCGAACGTCTTCACCCGTTTCAACGCCATCATCGGGGTCCTGTGGCTGGTCACACTGTTCGTAGCCCCGATCCAGGACAGCCTCTTCGGCTTCGTGATCATCGCCAACACCGGCATCGGCATCGTCCAGGAGTGGCGGGCGAAGCAGACCCTCGACTCACTGGCCGTGATCGGCGAGGCCCGCCCGACCGTCCGCCGCGACGGGGCCGCCGTCGAGGTCGGCACCTCCGAACTCGTGCTCGACGACCTCATAGAGATCGGCCCCGGCGACAAGATCGTCGTCGACGGGGTGTGCGCCGAGGCCGACGGGCTGGAGATCGACGAGTCCCTGCTGACCGGCGAGGCGGACCCCGTCGTCAAGCACCCCGGCGCCGAGGTCATGTCCGGCAGCTTCGTCGTCGCCGGCGGCGGCGCCTTCAAGGCCACCAAGGTCGGCCGCGAGGCCTACGCCGCCCAGCTCGCCGAGGAGGCCTCCCGCTTCACCCTCGTCCACTCCGAGCTGCGCACCGGCATCTCGGCCATCCTGAAGTACGTCACCTGGATGATGGTCCCGGCCGCCCTCGGCCTGGTCGTCACCCAGCTGGTCGTAAAGAACAACGACCTGAAGGACGCGATCGCCCGCACCATCGGCGGAATCGTCCCCATGGTCCCGGAGGGCCTGGTCCTCCTCACCTCCGTCGCCTTCGCGATAGGCGTCATCCGGCTCGGCCGAAAACAGTGCCTCGTCCAGGAACTCCCGGCCATCGAGGGCCTCGCCCGGGTCGACACCGTCTGCCTCGACAAGACGGGCACGCTCACCGAGGGCGGCATGGACGTCACCGAGCTGCGGCCGCTGGACGGCAGCGACGAGTCGTACGTGCGCAAGGTCCTCGGGGCGCTCGGGGAGTCCGACCCCCGCCCCAACGCCTCCCTCCAGGCCGTCATCGACGCCTACCCGGACAGCGAGGAGTGGCGCTGCGTCGAATCGCTGCCCTTCTCCTCCGCCCGCAAGTACAGCGGCGCCGCCTTCAGCGAGGGCGACGGCGAGACCAGCACCTGGCTCCTCGGCGCGCCCGACGTGCTGCTCGACGACGGCGACCCGGCACTGTCCGAAACCGAGCGGCTCAACGAGGAGGGCCTGCGCGTCCTGCTGCTCGTGCGCGCCACCCGGGACCTCGACGACTCCGACGTCATCAAGGGCACCAAGCCCACCGCCCTCGTCGTACTGGAGCAGCGGCTGCGCCCGGACGCCGCCGACACCCTGCGCTACTTCGCCGACCAGCACGTCCGCGCCAAGGTCATCTCCGGCGACAACGCCGTGTCGGTGGGTGCCGTCGCGGCCAAGCTCGGGCTCGACGGTACGACGGTGGACGCGCGCCGGCTGCCGGAGGACCGGCGGGACATGGCGAGCGCCCTCGACGAGGGCACGGTGTTCGGCCGCGTCACCCCGCAGCAGAAACGGGACATGGTCGGCGCGCTCCAGTCGCGCGGGCACACGGTCGCGATGACCGGCGACGGCGTCAACGACGTCCTCGCGCTCAAGGACGCCGACATCGGCGTGGCGATGGGCTCGGGTTCCGAGGCCACCCGCGCGGTCGCCCAGATCGTGCTGCTCGACAACAGCTTCGCCACCCTGCCCTCGGTGGTCGCGGAGGGCAGACGGGTCATCGGCAACATCACCCGGGTGGCGACCCTGTTCCTGGTGAAGACCGTCTACTCGGTGCTGCTGGCCGTCCTGGTCGTGTGCTGGCAGGTCGAGTACCCGTTCCTGCCGCGGCACCTGACCCTGCTGTCCACCCTCACCATCGGCGTCCCCGCCTTCTTCCTCGCCCTCGCGCCGAACAGGGAACGTGCCAGGCCCCATTTCGTGCGGCAGGTGATGCGGTACTCGATCCCGGGCGGCCTGGTGGCCGGAGTGGCGACCTTCTTGACGTACCTGCTGGCCCGACACCACTACACGGGACCGGACGCACTGGACGCGGAGACCAGCGCGGCCACGCTGACGCTCTTCCTGATCTCGATGTGGGTCCTGGCGATCGTCGCCCGCCCCTACACCTGGTGGCGGGTGGCCCTGGTGGCCTCGATGGGCGTGGCGTTCCTGTTCGTGCTGATCGTGCCCGCGCTGCAGAGCTTCTTCGCGCTGAAGCTCGTCGGGGTCGCCATGCCGTGGACGGCGGTGGCCGTCGCCGTGGTGGCGGCGGTCGCCCTGGAGTTCCTGTGGAAATGGGTCGACCGCCGCTTTCCCGCCTAGCGCCCGGCTCGGGCGGGCTTCACTGCCGCTCGGGCTTTACCGCTGCTACTGCACGTCGACGAAGTCGGCCGCGGAGCTGACCGCCGAGGTGGTCGAGGTGCCCGCGAAGCTGTAGCGGAAGTCGCCGTCCGCGGACGCCGTCACCGTGGTCTTCAGCGCGCCCGTCGACGAGCTCTTGATCGTCTTGACCGTCGTGAAGGTGCTGGAGCCCTTCTTGCGGAACTGCAGCTTCACCGGCTGGGTCGCGTAGCCCGCGTACTTGCCGGTCTCCCAGTTGGCACGGGTCAGCTTGCCGGTGACCGTGATGGTCCCGCCCTTCTTCACCGGCTCGGGCGTCGCGTCGGCGGTGAGCTTGGCGGCACGGCGGACCGGGATGGTGCCCAGGTCGTTCTGCCACTTCTGAACTCCGGACTTGGCGTCGACCGCGACACCGCCCTGCTTCCACGTACCGGCGTCCGCGTTGTACAGATCGGAGGCCGGGAGCGTGATCGTCGCCGAGCAGTGCAGGGTGGTGGAGGAGACGGTGGTGCAGGTCCCCGGGGCGTCGCTGACGACCTGGGTGTCGGCGTCCTTCGCCGAGGTACCGCGGTAGAGAACCGGGCCGCTGAGCACGTTGGCGACGCTCACGCCGGACGGGTGGGTCAGGGTGTAGGTCGCCTTGACCTTGACCGTCGAGGTGGCGCCGACGGTGATGGCCTTGCCGCTGTTGACCTTCATGCTGGAGAAGGTGACGTCGAGCGTCGAGCCGGCGGCGTGCGCGGCCGGCACGGCGAAGGCGGAGAGGGCCAGGGCGGCGGAGACGGCGGCCACGGTGGCACGTATGCGCATGCGTTCCCCTGGAGGGAGAAGTGATCGTGGAGTCGGTCGACTCACGCGATCAGATCCGTGAGGGGTGCGGCCGGTTGTACGGCAAGAGCGCTTCCCGGCCAGATTTTGGCGGCGTATTGCCCGCTCGTGGCACAAGCGAGAGGAATCGTGGCGGGGGCCGGGCCACGCGGGGGTGGGGGGGGGGGCCGACTGGGGCACGCCCACTCGAGGTGGAGTCCCCGGCGGGT
>NZ_JBHYKH010000050.1:11931-21391 GCF_042741275.1 Streptomyces sp. NPDC058964 | reverse complement strand
GCTGGTCGACCGCGGTCTGTTGGTGAGGGCCGGCCTGGTGCGGGGGTGGGTCGCGCCCCCCGGAACTCAGTGCCTACTGCACGTCGACGTAGTCACCCGTGGCGTTGACCGCCGGGGTGGTCGAGGTGCCCGCGAAGCTGAAGCGGTAGTAGCCGTCGGCCGACGCGGTGGTCGTGGTCTTCAGGCTGCCGGTGGAGTCCGACGTGATGGTCTTCAGCGTGGTGTAGGTGCTGGAGTCCTTCTTGCGGAACTGCAGCTTCACCGACTGGCCGGTGTAGCCGTGGTACAGGTTGTCCTCCCAGTTGGCGCGGGACAGCTTGCCCGTGACCGTGATGGTCTTGCCCTTCTTCACCGGCTCCGGGGAGGCGTTGACCGTCAGCTTGGAGTAGCGCTGGACCTTGGTGGTGCCCAGGCCGCCCTGCACGGTGCTGTCGTTGGTGCTGTACTGGACGGCCAGGCCGCCGACGCCCCAGGAGCCGGCGTCGGAGTTCATCAGCTCGCCCATGTCGGGGTAGATGTCGATGAGCGCCGTGCAGCTGGCGGTCGTCGCCGTGACGGCGGTGCAGTCGGCCGGGGCGTCGCCGAACAGGACGTTGACCGCCGTGTCGGGCGAGGAGCCCTTGTACAGGAACGGGCCGTTGTCGAAGTCGTCGGAGTTGATGTCGTAGGCGGCACCGTGGGTCAGCGTGTAGGTGACCGTGGTGGAGACGTGGTTGGTGGTACCCACCTTGATCGCGCTGGCGATCTTGAGGTTCGAGAAGCTGACGCCCAGGTCGGCCGCCGTCGAGGCGGTGTACGCGGACTTGCCGGAGGCGGTGACCGCCTTCGCGGCTTCCGCCCGGTAGGACGGGGCGTCGGTGGCGTGCGCGGCCGGCACGACGAAGGCGGAGAGGGCCAGGGCGCCGGAAACGGCGGCCACGGTGGCGCGAATGCGCATGCGTTCCCCTGCATGGGAGAGGGGCCCCGACGGCGGGTCGTTCCTCACGGCTCGTCGTCGCCTCGGGGCCCGAATGATCATGGAGTCTGTTGACCCACGTGATCAGATCCGCAGCGGGTGGCGATGGTTGTACGGAAGTTGAATCTTTTGCAGATTAATTTTGAACGGTCGGTCCCGACCGGACGGGACCGGGCCTCAGTCGAACCAGCGGTCGCGTGCCAGCTCCTCCGTCCGGGACGGGTCCTCCAGCAGTGCCGCGACCTCGAAGCGGCGCGGCCACTGCCCGGCAGCCCAGGCCAGACCGGCGGCCACTCCCTCCAGGGTGGCGGCGTGCAGGACGCCGTCGTTCGTCAGCCGCCAGTCGATCTCCACGCCGTCGACGACCAGCTCCTCGTGTTCCAGGTACGTGTCCGGGGTGCGCGGACCCAGCAGCACCCGCACCGACTCGGGTACGTCGTGCTCGGCGCCCTCGGAGTCGACGGCGCCGGTCACGGACTCGCTCAGCCGCCGGACCTGGAACAGCTCGGCGAGCTCGGCGGCCCGGGACGGCCGCACGGGCAGCAGCGGCACACCCTCGGTGAACGGCAGCAGGTCGGGCGAGTCGACGACCACGGCGTCGGCCGCGTCCACGACCCCCGCCCGCCCGTCGACCACGGCCCGTAGCTCGTCCGGCAGGGTCACCTGCTCGGGATCGAGCTCCGCCAGCGCGCTGTACAGGCCGTGCAGCTGCGCCGGGGTGACCCGGCGCTCCGGGTCGGCCAGCCGGTCGAGCAGCTCGGCGGCGCCGCCCGGCTCGTCGAGCAGCGCGGCGACGGAGGTGCGTACCCCCAGAGCCCGCAGCACCTGCTCGTCCTCGAACCCGGTGGCATCCGCCTCGTCGTACAGCCCGCGCAGCAGCGGGTCGCCACCGGCCGCCAGCAGACCGGCGGGCCGGCGCCCGGCCAGCACCGGGTGCCCGCGCAGCCACCACGCCGTGTACGGCCGTACGACCTCGTGCGTGCCGTCCGGCAGCAGGATCCGCACCGGCTGGGTGAGCGCGTCGCGCAGCGGCGGACGGGCGAGCAGGGCGAGGGCCTGCGGCCAGTGCTCGTCGTCGACCAGGTCGAGGTCGCGCACGGCGACCAGCTCGGTGGCCACCGGCGGCACCGGACTGTCCGGGAAGCGGTCGAGGATGTCCTCGCACCACACGTCCACGGCGTCGAGCAGACCCGCGTCGTCGGGCTCCGCGAAATCGCCCTCGCGGGGCTCCAGTTCGTCCGGATCCAGGACCACGTCGGCGGCGCGGACGAGGGCGAAGTCGGCGAGGACACCACACGCGGCCAGCGGCCCTTCGCCCCACTTCTCCGCCAAGTCCGCATCGACGGCAGCCAGTTCACCCTCACGGATGACCTGCGCGAAGGCGCTCCCGGGGTAGACCAGTTCACCGGCGGGGGCGAGTTCGCCGTCCTCGTCGGGCAGGGCGAGGGCGCCCAGCCAGGGCTCGTCGCCGGGTTCGAGGCCCGCGTCGCGGACGAGGGCGAGGACGGTGTCGGCCAGCTCCTCGGCGTCCGGGGCGTCCTCTTCCCAGCTCGCCCCGCCCTCGTCGTCCAGGGAGGCGGCGACGGCGGCCCGCACCTGGGGCGTGGTGAGGACGGCCCGGGAGGTGGCGGGCAGGGCGCCGAGCTTCTCCAGAAGCGGATGGGCGGCGTCCGGGTGGGCGACCTTCAGCCCCAGCCGGGCCAGGATCTCCGGGGCGATGCGGGTGGCGTCCGGGGTGGGCAGCAGGACCTGGCGGGGCCCGACGGTGGTGCGCCGGTCGGCGAGCGGCACGGGCAGGCCGGACAGCCGGTCCGGGTCGACCCCGGCGAGGCTGTCGTAGAGCCGGTGCCACCAGTCCGGGTCCTTCTCCAGCCCGGCCAGCCGGTCGATCACATCGGCGAGCGGGAGACGGGCGACGCCCAGCGTGCGCAGTTCGACCCGGCGTTCGAGACCGGCGGGCAGCAGGGTGGGCAGCACCTCGGCCAGCACACGGACCGTGTCGGCGCCCGCGCCCTCGACGACCTCGGCGTCACGGGGGCGCAGGACGTCGGGGAGGTCCTCGGCGCCCTCGCCCGCGGGCTCGACGGCCGGCGGCAGGAAGGCGGTGCGCGGAAGGCGGTCGAGGACCGCCCGGCGGAGCGCGCCGTCGAGCTCGCCCTTGCCCAGGGGACCGGGCACGAGGCCGATGATGCCCTCCGTCACCGGGCGCCAGTCCGCCAGGAGTTGGGCGTACGCGTCGGCCGCGCGCTGCACCAGGAAGTCGGTCAGCGGGCCGGGGGCCGCATGACGGCGGGTGGTGTCCAGCGGGAAGGAGGCGATGAGCAGGGCGGGCACGCCGAGGGGCTCGTCGCTGGGGGTGGGGGCGTGGACGACCGGCGCGGTCCGGGGGCGGACGGGGCTGCCGTAGGCGTCGACCGGTACGGCCCAGGTGACCGACCAGTTGGGGCGCAGCCGCTCCTCCACCGGGCGGTCGGCGAGGAGGTCCGGGGTGAGCGGGCCCTGTCCGGTTGAGGTACGCCAGTGGGTGACGCCGTCGCGGGAGTCCTCCACGATCGTGAAGGGTCCGTCGATGCGGCGGGTGAGCGTGCGGGGGGCCTCGTCGTTGATCTCGACGACCACCTCCTCCAGCCCGGGGAGGGCGAGGAGGAGGGCGTCGTCGACCGCGTGCAGGAGGCGTTCGGCGAGGTCCGTGGCGGCCGTGTCGCGCAGCGGGAGGATGACGACCGTGTCGTACGGGTCCGGGGCGGTGCCCTCGGCGGCGAACGGGAGGCGCAGCAGGGGGACGTGTCCGTCACGCCGGCGGATCTCGTCGCCCAGTCCCGGACTGTGGCGGGCGGTGTCGGCGGCGAGTTCACGGGCCTCGGCGAGGGACCAGCGGACGCCTCCGTGCCGTCCCACGACGGCGGGTTCGTCGGTGACGGCGAGTACGGCGGCGAAGCCGACACCGAAGCGGCCGACGGTGCCCTGGCCCTCGTGGGCCTCGCGCTTCGCGGACGCGCGGAGAGTGGAGAGCGACTCGACGCCGGTCGCGTCCAGTGGGGCGCCGGTGTTGGCGGCGGCCAGGACGCCGTCGCGGAGAGTGAGGCGGAGGCGGCCCGGCGTCTTCGCCCGGGCGGCGGCGTCGGCGGCGTTCTGGGCGAGCTCGACGACGAGTCGGTCCCGGTAGCCGCCGAGGACCAGGTCCTCCTCGGCGTTGGCGTCCTCGCGAAAGCGGGCGGGACTGGTGGCCCAGGCGTCGAGGACACCGCGACGCAGACGGGCCGTCCCGAACGGATCGGCGCCTTCCGGGGCCCGGCGCACGAACTTGCTCACGTTCACTCTCCTCATCGGCGTGACGATGAAGGTACCGTGTCGCTGCTGCTGGGCTCGGTCCTGGCATGTTCGCCCGGTGGGCCGAGAGGTCCCGCCACCGGCTCCGCCCCGGACCCCCGTCGCCCACCCACCCGACTCGGTGGGCTGCAGGCTCACCGACACGGGGCTCCACCCCGGACCCCGGCGCGAACCGCGTCCCCTGCGCCCCGGCCCGGCCACCCACTCGGCTCAGTGGGCCGACACGAGCGCGCCGCGCCGGTGGGCTCCCCCCGCCGCCCCCGCTCGCTCGCCGGTCCGCACCGGTCCGCACGGCTCAGCCCGTCCGGCGTTCGAGGACGAGGCCGTTCAGGCCGATGCGGGACCGGGGGCGGCGCCCCGGGGCAACAGGAGCAGGCCGGACGACCCGCCGCTAGGAGTGACCGAGTTCCGCCGTGTCCTCGTCGGAGACGGCCGGTACCGAGCCGGAGTCCGGGGCCGGGCGCAGCGGGAAGGGGTCCACCTTCGTCTCGTCGATGACCGGAGCCGCCGGCTGGGGCGGCTTGGGCATGACCGCGGCTTCCGAGTGACCGCCGCAGCCGTACGTGAGGGACACGACACGCCCGTCCGCCGGGGAGAACTCGTTCGCGCAGATGCCGAACGCCTGGCCGAGGGAGCTGCCGAGGGGGACCAGGAAACCGCAGGTGACACAGGAGGCGGGGGCCGCCTGGGCCATGGGGGTCTTGGCGCCGAACGCCTCGTCCCAGCGGTCCGCGGCGACATGCAGGCCGTAGCGGGACAGGACCCTGGCCCGGCGCATGCCGAGTTCTTCGGCCACCGAGGCGATCGAACCCCTCGAGGGGGTCGTCGGAAGCGTGGCCGGGGCGCCGGGGGTGACCTCCGCGTCCTCCGCCTCCGCCAGTTCCGCCATCTCGTGCGACACGGGGGAGCTCGGCAGCGGCTCGTCCTCGCCGGAGTAGCCGGCCTCCAGACGCAGATCCTCCGCGTCCGTGGGAAGGAGGTCGCCGGGACCCATGTCACCGGGGCGCAGCCGCTCGCTCCACGGCACCCACTCCGGGGCGAGGAGCGCGTCGGGGCCCGGCAGCAGGACGACCTCGTCCAGCGTCACCACCTTCGCCCGGGACGCCCGGGCCACGGTCGCCGCCCAGCGCCAGCCCCGGTAGCCGAACTCCTTGCACTCGAAGAAGTGCGTGACAACGCGGTCGCCTTCGGACACCAGACCGACGTGCTCACCGACCACACCGGGGGCGGCGGCCTCCTCGGCCGCGGCGCGGGCGAGGTCGACCGCCTCGGCGCACAGACGGTCGGGGGTGCGGCTTCGCGTTGTCGCTGCGCTCACAGGTATCGCTTCTCTCCTACGCCGTCTCACGAGTGCGCCTGCCTCCGGCGGTGGGGCGGACGGAGCGGACCTGTGGGCCGCATCGACGTCCGCGTCCGATCGCGCTCGGGCGCACCTCTGCCATCCATTCTGCGGGATGGCTGAGATACGCACGCTACCTGTTCGAGTGCGCTCGGCCTACACCGACGGGACTCATTCGCCGCTTCGCGGTGTTGTTTCCTGCCCGCGCGGCGCGCGAGCGCCGGTCGGGCGCCCGACTCGCTCGGTTACAAAGTGCACTACGAACAACGTTCTCAGGGCACTATGAACGTCGTGGCAGCCGCGAGGTCGTCCCAAGGCGCCACCGGGGTCGGTGGGGTCAAGGGAAGCAGTCGAGGTGGCGGTGCGGGCCGGATGCGCGGTGCCGTCCGCTCCGTCGGCCGTGCCCTGCACTTCCCGGTCACCGGGACCGCCCGCGGTATCCGGAAGGCGACCCACGCGCACGGCGCGGGCGAGTCCGGGCTCGGCAAGCTGATCGAGCTGCACGCCGTGAACGGCGCCGGCGATGTCATGATCACCGTCGCCCTCGCCTCCACCGTCTTCTTCTCGGTGCCGACCGACGAGGCCCGCGGCCGTGTCGCGCTCTATCTGGCCATCACCATGGCCCCCTTCACGGTCCTCGCGCCCGTGATCGGCCCGCTCCTCGACCGTCTGCCGCACGGCCGCCGCGCCGCGATGGCCGGGGCGATGCTCGCCCGTGCCCTGCTCGCGCTGATCATCTCGGGGGCCGCCGCCAGCGGCAGCCTGCAGCTGTATCCGGCCGCGCTGGGGGTGCTCGTGGCCTCGAAGGCGTACGGGGTCGTACGCAGCGCGGTCGTACCCCGGCTCCTGCCGCCCGGCTTCTCGCTGGTGAAGGCGAACTCCCGGGTCACCCTCGGCGGACTCCTGGCCACCGGGATCGCCGCCCCCGTCGGCGCCGGACTGCAGGCCCTCGGGGCGCGCTGGCCGCTCTACGGCGCCTTCCTGATCTTCGTGGCCGGTACGTTCCTGTCCTTCTAGCGGGCGCCGTAGGTGCACTCGCCCTCGGGCGCGGTACTCGCGCTGCTCGCCGCCGCCGTCGAACAACTGCCCGGGCCGCACCGCCCGCCGGTGAAGCGGCCGGGGCTGCGCACGGTCGGCCCGGCCGTCACCCACGCCCTCGGCGCCAACGCCGCCCTGCGCTGCCTCTCCGGCTTCCTGATCTTCTTCCTCGCGTTCCTGCTGCGCGAGCACCCGCTGACCGGCGAGAGCGCGGCGGTGTCCATGGGGATAGTCGCCGTCTCGGCGGGCGTCGGCAACGCGCTGGGCACCGCGGTCGGGGCGTGGCTGCGGTCACGGGCGCCGGAGATCATCATCGTGACCGTGGTCGCGGTGGTGCTCGGCACGGCCGTCGTGGCGGCGGTGTTCTTCGGCGCCTTCCTGGTGGCCTGTCTGGCCGCGGTCGCCGGGTTCGCGCAGGCCCTCGCCAAGCTGTCCCTGGACGCGCTGATCCAGCGGGACGTGCCGGAACGGGTCCGCACCTCCGCGTTCGCGCGCTCCGAGACGATGCTGCAGATGGCGTGGGTGTTCGGCGGCGCGATCGGCATCGTGATGCCGCTCAACGGCACGCTGGGCCTGGCGATGGCCGCCACGATCGTGGCCGCCGGCTGGCTGACCACCCTGCGTGGGCTGCTGAGCTCGGCACGTCAGGGCGGCCGGTCACGACCGCGAGTGGCGTAACGAACCGGGCACGCCGCACCCCACATGGGGGGACCGCCCCCGGCGCCCGATAGCCTTCGGCCATGACCACGCTGCAATCCGTTGTGCGACGCCGCCGCGCCGTCGCAGCCGCCGGCGCCGTTTCCGCCGGACTGCTCGTTCTGTCCGCCTGCGAGAAACCGAGCCCGATGGCGACGATCACCGTCGGCACGAGCTCGGTCAGCTCCGAGGCGACCTGTTACAACGACGGCAACACCCTGGACACGGCCGCCATCGCCAAGTGCATCACCGCCAAGGACATCAAGTCCATCAAGGTGGACCCGGACGAGACCGTGCGCTTCGGCGTCGACCCGAAGATCGCGGACAGCGGCTGGACCATCCTGATGAACGGTCAGCCGCTCACCGACTCCAGCAACAAGACGTACCGCACCATCCCGGGCAGCGTGTTCTTCAACGCCCAGTACGGTGCGTCGGGCAACACCACCACGGTCTCCATCAAGGAGGGCGAGAAGACCGTCCAGGGTCTGTGGTCCTTCAAGCTGAAGAAGGACTCCTGACCACGTCTTCCATGCGTGTGCTCGTGGCCACCGCGGTCCCCGCCGAAAGGGACGCGGTGGCTCGGGCGTTCACCGGCCCGATGCGGGAGCTGACGCTCCCCGGGGCGGTGCTCCGGCGGACCGCCGGTGCGTACGACCTCCTCGCCGCCGGCGTCGGTCCGGCCCTCGCCGCCGCCTCCACCGCCGCGGCTCTCACCGCCGCCGCCCTGGACGGCACCCCCTACGGCCTGGTCGTCTCGGCCGGCATCGCCGGCGGATTCCAGCCCGCGGCGCCCGTCGGCTCGCTGGTCGTGGCCGACGAGATCACCGCCGCCGACCTGGGTGCCGACACGCCCGACGGCTTCCTTCCGGTGACCGAGCTGGGCTTCGGGGCCGTCAGCCACCGTCCACCGGAAACACTCGTACGAGACGTCGCGGCGGCGACCGGAGCGCGCGCGGGAGCCGTGCTCACCGTCTCGACCGTGACCGGCACGGCCGCCCGCGCGGCGGAACTCCGCGCGCGTCATCCCCGTGCCCTGGCCGAGGCCATGGAGGGTTTCGGGGTGGCCGAGGCGGCCGGCGCCCACGGTGTGCCCGTCCTGGAGCTGCGCGCGGTCTCCAATCCGGTCGGCCCGCGCGACCGCGCCGCCTGGCGCATCGGCGACGCCCTCGAGGCCCTCACCGAGGGCTTCGGGAAGCTCTCGCCCGTCCTGGAGAGTTGGAGACCCATATGAGCCCTGTGAGCCCTGAGGACCGTCGGCTGCGGATCGCGTACTCCCCCTGTCCCAACGACACCTTCGTCTTCGACGCCCTCGCCCACGGCCGTGTGCCCGGCGCGCCGGCGCTCGACGTGACGTTCGCGGACATCGACATCACCAACGGAATGGCCGAACGCGGCGAGTTCGACGTACTGAAGGTGTCGTACGCGGTGCTGCCGTACGTCCTCGACGAGTACGCGCTGCTGCCCTGCGGGGGCGCGCTGGGCCGGGGCTGCGGTCCGCTGGTGCTCACCCGGGAGGCCGGGACCGACATGACGGGTCGTACGGTCGCCGTGCCCAGCGAGAAGTCGACCGCGTATCTGCTCTTCCGCCTCTGGGCCGCGGACACGCTGCCCGGCGGGGTCGGCGAGATCGTCGTCATGCCGTTCCACGAGATCATGCCGGCGGTGCGGGACGGGAAGGTCGACGCGGGTCTGGTGATCCACGAGGCGCGCTTCACGTACCAGAACTACGGGCTGCACAAGCTCGCGGACTTGGGCGAGCACTGGGAGGACACGACCGGTCTGCCGATCCCACTGGGCGCGATCGTCGCCAAGCGCTCGCTGGGCGAAGACGCGCTGCGGCTGCTCGCCGAGTCCATCCACACGTCCGTGCACGCGGCCTGGGACGACCCCGAGGCCTCCCGCCCGTACGTGATGGAACACGCCCAGGAGATGGACCCGGCCGTCGCCGACCAGCACATCGGGCTGTACGTCAACGAGTTCACGGCGGAACTCGGCGAGGACGGATACGCGGCGGTCAGGGGTCTGCTGACACGCGCGGCGGGGGGGGGGCGGGGTGGTGCGCCCCGCCCCCCACCCAACCGCCAGAACAGCACCACGACGAC
>NZ_JBHYKH010000050.1:0-11921 GCF_042741275.1 Streptomyces sp. NPDC058964 | reverse complement strand
TGACATAAACATATTCCCCGTGTGAGCGGGGGGGGGTGGGACCGGGGGGGTGTGGGTGTGTGCCCCCCCGGGGGGGGGCCGGGGGGGGGGACCCCCCCCCCCCCCCTGACGCACTCGCCTTCCCCTGAACGGGCTCTATCGGGAGTGGTCCCTGTGGACTACACGTCCAGCTGGTCGGCGACCGCCCGCAGCAGACCGGCGATCTTCTTGCCCGCGGTCTTTTCCGGATAGCGGCCGCGCTCCAGCATCGGCGTGATGTTCTCCAGGAGGGTCGTCAGGTCCTGCACGATGGAGGCCAGTTCGTCGGGCTTCTTGCGCTGCGCGGCCGCGACCGAGGGCGTCGGGTCGAGGACGGTGACGGAAAGGGCCTGGTCACCACGCTGGCCGGCGACCACTCCGAACTCCACGCGCTGTCCAGGCTTGAGCGCATCGACTCCGGCGGGGAGGACCGAGGAATGGACGAAGACGTCACCGCCGTCGTCGCGGGAGAGAAAGCCGAAGCCCTTCTCGCTGTTGAACCACTTGACCTTGCCGGTAGGCACGTCTGTCCTCGTCCTCGTACTCGTCGGAAAACTGCTTCGGAAACGGCTCTTGATAGCAACAGAGCGGGTCGTCGATGACCCGCCGCTACCAAGGCTAATGGTCTTCGGGCGGGTGACAAGACGTCGCCCGGTTGTTCCTTCGCGCTGGGAACTACCCTGGTCCGGTGCGTGACAAAACCCAAACGAATTCCGCCGGGCCCGGCGACGGACTGATCCGTGCCGGTGCCGTCGTCTTCTTCATCGGTGCCGTGGCCACTCTCGTCACCGTGGCACCGCTCTTCCTCGGTGCGAAGCCTTTTCCGACGTACATGTTCGGCCTGAGCATGTTGATGGGCGTCGGCTTCCTCGTCGCGGGCGCGGGGCTGCTCCGGTCCATCTCGGCGGGCCGGCGTCAGGCGCGCGCCGACTCCCGGTAGCCGTCCAGCCAGTCCGGGAACGCGGCCAGGCCGTCGAGCACGACGTCCGCGCCGGCCGTGCGTAGCTCCTCGGCGTCGCACGGACCGGTGGCGACGGCGACCGACAGGGCTCCGGCGGTACGGGCACCCCGCACGTCCCCCACATGGTCCCCGACGTACACACGGGCCCCGTGCTCACGCAGGGCCTCAGCCTTCTGCTCCGCCCACAGGTCACCGACGACCACGTCCGGCTCCAGGCCGAGGTGGGACAGGTGCAGCTTGGCGTTCGGCTCGTACTTCGCGGTGACCACGATCGCCCGCCCCCCGGCCGCCCGGACCGCCGTTATCGCCTCACGGGCGCCGGGCATCGCGGGCGTCGCGGCGACCGCGATGGCCGGGTACATCTCGCGGTACAGGTCGCTCATCGGCCCGACCTGCTCGGCCGGGAACCAGTTGACCAGCTCCTCCGCGAGCGGCGGCCCGAGCCGCGTGATCGCCAGATCGGCGTCGATGTACGTACCCGTCCGCTCGGACAGCGCCAAGTAGCAGGCGTGGATGCCGGGCCGGGAGTCGATCAGGGTCATGTCGAGGTCGAAGCCGACGGTCAGCACGGGAGCAGTCATATGGGCCATTGTGCCCAGGCCGTACGACCCGCAGGCCCGACGGGGGTGTGACATGGACTGCCCCGGGGGAAGCGGCGCGGTCGCGAGGAACGGCTCGCTAGCGCCGGCGCTGGGAGCGCCACACCAGGTAGAGCGCCGAGGCCACGGCCGCGCCCCGGACCACCCAGGGCCAGGTCCCGGCCACGGCGTCGTTCATGTGGCCCCGGACGATGGGGGTGCCCCAGCGGCCGTCGTTCCTCCCCCACAGCCAGACCAGCCCGGCCGCGGCCGCGAGGCCGGGCATGCCCATCACCGCCCATTTGGTCTCCGCCGGGGTCAGGCGGCGGGAGCCGTACGCGATGAGCCAGCCGAGGACGAGACCGAACCAGTTGCCGAGCACGGCACCGGCGACGAGCAGCCCGGCGGCGAGGAGGAGAAGAGGGTTGGTCCAGCCGGCGGCCGGCCCGGGCAGGGCGAACCGGCGGCGCGGCGCGGGGGCGGGGGCCGCCTCCGCGGCTGCCCCGACCGGCTCGGGATCCTCCTCCGGGGTCCGCTCCGGCCGCTTCTCCTCGGGCCGAGGCGCCCTCAGCAGCTCGGGGATCTCCACTCCGCCGACGAACCCCGGCACGCTGTCGCCCTCCCCGAACGGGCTGCTGTCCACCCGCCACCAGTCCGGCTGCAGGGCACTGTCGCCGAGCTCGTGCTCGCCGGCCAGGTGGGGCGGGGACGGCGCGTCCGGGCGGGCGGAGGCGTCCGGCCCGGCGGGGCGCGGACGCGGTACGGCCCGGCGCAGCCGCTTCGGCTCGGGGTCGGGCCGCCCCGGCTGTACGGGCACGGCGGCGGGCGGCGCCGACGGCGCACCGGCGCTGCCCCCCGCGGCCGTGACGACCTCGTCCGGGGAGCCCAGGCGGGCGATGATGCGGCGCACGGCGGCGGGGCTGTCGACGGTGGCCTTGGCGCGGCGCCGGTCGATCTCGTTCCGCAGTTCCGAGACCAGGCGCATCCGGTCGGCCGACGGCAGCTGCCGCTGCTGTGCCACGTCACCGACCCGGCTCAGATACTCGTAGACGACCTGGTCGCTCTCGATACCCACGAAGTCCCCTCGGGGGCCGACATGTTGTTACCCCGCGGGGAGAAGGTAGCGCAGGTCGGCATCGACCGGTTCGTCCGGTGTGCGGGGACGAGGCCGTCCGGCCGGAGCGGGGTGCGGGGGCGCGGCCCCGGGGACGGGTACCGAACCGGCCGGTACCGCAACGGCGAAACCGCCGGGGGCGACCCGCTACCGTGGGTCAGATGAGCACCGAGGACCGCCCGGCGCCCCGCTCTCTCGCGGAGGCGCTCCGCGCCAGGGACGACGCCTCCCTGGCCGCGCTCCTGCGCAGCCGCCCCGACCTCGTCACCCCCGTCCCCACGGACCTCACCCAGCTCGCCACCCGCGCCGGCACGCGTGCCTCGGTCCTGCGCGCCCTGGAGCGTCTGGACCGCTTCGCGCTGCAGACGGCGGAGGCGCTGGCGGTGGCGGCGGACCCCGCGACCTACGGCGACCTGCTCGGTCTGATGGCCGGGGACAGCGGCGAGGCGGGCGATCCGGCCGTCGCCGCCGCCCTGCCCCGCGCCCTCGCCACCCTCCGCGAGCAGGCTCTGGCCTGGGGCGACGACGACCGGCTCCGCCTGGTGCGCACGGCCCGTGAGGTGCTGGCCCCGTCGCCGCAGCACCCGTCCCCGACGGGACTGGGGCCGTCCGTCCAGGAGGCGACCGCGGGGATGTCGCCGGGGCGCATCCAGGAGATCGTCGCGGCCGCGGGCCTGCCGTCGACCCACGACGCGGTCTCCGCCGCCGGGTCGCTGACCGCCCTCTTCACGGACCGGAAGAGGATGGCCGCCCTGCTCGCCGGGGCGCCCGAGGAGTCCCTCGACGTCCTGACCCGGCTGGTCTGGGGACCACCGTACGGCCAGGTCACCCCCGACCCGGCGCCCCGTCTGCGCTGGCTGCTCGACCGCGGCCTGCTGCTGCCGACGGCGCCCGGCACGGTCGTACTCCCCCGGGAGGTCGCCCTGCATCTGCGCCAGGGCCGCGCCCACCGCGCGCCCGAGGCCGTACCGCCCGCCGTCGAGCCGACCGCGACGCACGGCGCGCAGATCGTGGACGCGACCGCGGCCGGCCAGGCCTACAGCGCCCTGGCGACCGTCGAGGAGTTGCTGAAGGACTGGGACGAGGGCGGACCGGCCGTGCTGCGGGCGGGCGGGCTGAGCGTCCGGGACCTGAAGCGGACCGCCGTCGCGCTCGACGTGCCCGAGCCCGTGGCCGCCTTCTGGGTCGAACTCGCCTACGCGTCCGGCCTGCTGGCCTCCGACGGCGAGGCCGACGAGCGGTACGCGGCGACCCCGGCCTACGACGAGTGGCTGGAGCTGCCCCCGGCCGAGCGCTGGGCACGGCTCGCGGAGTCGTGGCTGACGGCCACCCGGACCTCGGGCCTGGTCGGCGGGCGGGACGCGAAGGACCGTGCGCTGTCGGCGCTGGGGCCGGGGCTGGACCGCTCGGCCGCGCCCGAGGTGCGCCATCGCGTCCTGTCCCTGCTGGCCGCCCTCCCGGAGGGCACGGCGCCCTCCGCCGAGTCCGTGCTGGCCCGCCTGCGCTGGGAGCGTCCGCTGCGCGGTCCCGTGGGGGTCCCCCCGCGCGAGCGCAGTCGAGCGTGGGGAAGCGACGACGACCTGCGCTCCCGCCTCGCCGAGTGGACGCTGTCGGAGGCGGAGCTGCTGGGCGTCACCGGACGCGGGGCGCTGTCGGCCCACGGCAGGGCACTGCTGGGAGCACCGGGTACCGGCCGTCCCGCACAGGGCCGGGCGGACGCCGAGCCGTCCGGCCCCGGCGACAAGCTCCCCGCCCACCATCGCCATCGCGCGCCCGCGCCCCACGAACCGCTCTCGCCGCCCGAGCAGGCGGTGGCCACCGCCGCGGCCGCCCGTCTCCTCGCGCCGCTGCTGCCCGAGCCGCTGGACCACGTGCTGCTCCAGGCGGACCTGACGGCCGTGGCGCCCGGCCCGCTGGAGCGCCCGCTGGCCGACATGCTGGGCGTGCTCGCGGACGTGGAGTCGAAGGGCGGCGCGACCGTCTACCGCTTCACCCCCGCCTCCGTGCGGCGTGCCCTGGACGCCGGCCGCGCGGCCTCCGACCTGCACGCCTTCCTGTCGGCCCACTCCCGCACACCGGTCCCGCAGCCGCTGGCCTATCTCATCGACGACGTGGCCAGGAGACACGGCCATCTGCGGGTGGGCGCGGCCTCCGCCTATGTGCGCTGCGACGACGACACCCTGCTCAACGAGATCCTCGCCGACCGGCGCGCGGCCGCCCTGCGCCTGCGCCGCCTGGCCCCGACGGTACTGGCCGCACAGGCCGATCCCGCGACGCTCCTGGAGGGACTGCGCGCGATGGGCTACGTGCCCGCCGCCGAGTCCGCCGAGGGCGACGTACTGATCACCCGCGCGCATGCCCACCGCACCCCGCCCCGCACCGCCCCCGAACCGGTCCCGGACGGGCCGCCCACCCCCGACGCCACGCTCCTGTCGGCCGCGATCCGTGCCATCCGGGCGGGCGACCTCGCCGCCACGACCCCGCGCAAGACGGCCGGCGCCCCGGCCGCGGGCGGCGAGCTCCCCCGCACCGGCTCCGCCGAGACCCTCGCCACCATGCAGGCCGCGGTCCTCACCGGCGAGGCACTGTGGATCGGCTATGTGAACGCCGACGGCGCCGCGAGCCAGCGCGTCATCGCCCCCATCCGCGTCGAGGGCGGCTTCGTGACGGCGTACGACCACACGGCGGACGAGGTACGGACGTATCCGCTGCACCGGGTCACGGGGGTGGCGGAGCTGGCGGAGGAGTGATCCCGCGACCGGCCGTGATCGTCCGCCGGTAGGGCACACTGGACGTTTGGCCGATGACAATGGCCATAGGGAAAGGGTGCCGCGCGTGAATGGTCCGCTGATCGTCCAGTCCGACAAGACCCTGCTCCTGGAGGTAGACCACGAGCGGGCCGACGACTGCCGTCGGGCCATCGCGCCGTTCGCCGAACTGGAGCGGGCGCCCGAGCACATCCACACCTACCGGGTGACCCCGCTGGGGCTGTGGAACGCACGCGCGGCCGGGCACGACGCCGAGCAGGTCGTGGACGCGCTGGTGCAGTACAGCCGCTACCCCGTGCCGCACGCGCTGCTCGTCGACATCGCCGACACCATGGACCGGTACGGGCGGCTCACACTCAGCAAGCACCCGGCCCACGGGCTGGTCCTGAGCACCACGGACCGGCCGGTCCTCGAGGAGATCCTCCGGTCCAAGCGGATCGCCCCGCTCGTCGGGGCCCGGATCGATCCGGACACCGTCGTCGTACATCCGTCCGAGCGCGGGCAGATCAAGCAGGTGCTGCTCAAGCTGGGCTGGCCCGCCGAGGATCTCGCGGGCTACGTGGACGGCGAGGCGCATCCGATCGAGCTGCGCGAGGACGGGTGGGCGCTGCGGGCCTACCAGCGGCAGGCCGTGGAGAACTTCTGGCACGGCGGCAGCGGCGTGGTCGTGCTGCCCTGCGGCGCCGGAAAGACGCTCGTGGGTGCCGGGTCCATGGCCCAGGCCAAGTCCACCACCCTCATCCTCGTCACCAACACCGTCTCCGCCCGGCAGTGGAAGCACGAGCTGGTCAAGCGGACCTCGCTGACCGAGGACGAGATCGGCGAGTACAGCGGTACGCGCAAGGAGATCCGTCCGGTCACCATCGCGACCTACCAGGTGCTGACGACGAGGCGGAAGGGGATCTACCCCCACCTGGAGCTCTTCGACTCCCGTGACTGGGGGCTGATCGTCTACGACGAGGTGCACCTGCTGCCCGCTCCCGTCTTCAAGTTCACGGCCGACCTGCAGGCGCGCCGGCGTCTCGGGCTGACCGCGACCCTGGTGCGCGAGGACGGCCGCGAGTCGGACGTGTTCTCCCTCATCGGGCCCAAGCGGTTCGACGCGCCCTGGAAGGAGATCGAGGCGCAGGGGTACATCGCACCCGCCGACTGCGTCGAGGTGCGGGTCAATCTGACCGAGTCCGAGCGGCTCGCCTACGCCACCGCCGAGACGGAGGAGAAGTACCGCTTCTGCGCGACCACGGCGACGAAGCGGAGGGTGACGGAGGCCCTCGTCAAGCGCTTCGCGGGTCAGCAGATCCTCGTCATCGGCCAGTACATCGACCAGCTCGACGAACTGGGCGAGCACCTGAACGCGCCCGTCATCAAGGGCGAGACGTCCAACGCCCAGCGGGAGAAGCTCTTCGACGCCTTCCGCGAGGGTGAGATCAGTGTGCTCGTGGTCTCCAAGGTCGCCAACTTCTCCATCGACCTGCCGGAGGCGACGGTCGCCATCCAGGTGTCGGGCACCTTCGGCTCGCGCCAGGAGGAGGCCCAGCGCCTGGGCCGGGTGCTCCGGCCCAAGGCCGACGGCCACCAGGCCCACTTCTACTCCGTGGTCGCCCGCGACACCATCGACCAGGACTTCGCCGCCCACCGCCAGCGGTTCCTGGCGGAACAGGGCTACGCCTACCGGATCGTGGACGCGGACGAGATCCTGGCGGAGAGCTGAGCGACGGGGATCCGGCGCGCGGATCCGGATCCCCGCGCCGTGGTTCTCATGACCGGTCGGCGTGGGTGACCAGGAGCCGGGGATCCGGCTCACCTCGCGGCTCGCGGAGTACCGGGCCCGCGGAGGGCGCCCGGCGTCCGAGGACACCCGACGCCATCAGGAGGGCCACCCCCAGCAGCGCGTAGGGCGCCGCAAGCGGCTGTGCCCACCAGGGCAGCCGCAGGTCGAGGTCGCCCTGGTGCGGGAGCAGCCACATCGTGCGGGCGGTGAACACGGTCAGCGTCAGCACGGCGAGGCGGACGCGGCCCTCCGCAAGGAGCACGGCGGCCAGCGGTACGCACCACACCCAGTGGTGGGACCAGCTGATCGGCGAGACGAGCAGGGCAGTGAACGCCGTCAGCAGGATGCCGTGCCGTTCCGCGGCGGCCCGGCACGCCAGCCACAGGCCCAGCGCCCCGACCGCGGCCGCCGGGAGCATCCAGGCGAACCCCGGCGCGGGGTCGCCGGACACCCGGGCGACCAGCCCCTGCAGGGACTGGTTGTCGACGATCCAGCCCTTGCCGACCCGGCCCGTCTCGTACAGCCGCCTCGTCCAGTAGTCCACGCTGGCCGCGGGGAGCAGCAGCGCGCCCAGCACGACCGTGCCGCCGAAGGCCGCCGTGGCCGTCGCCGCCTCGCGCCGGCGTCCGGTCAGGAACAGGTACACGATGAAGAGGGCCGGAGTGAGCTTGATCCCGGCCGCCACGCCCAGGGCGACGCCCTTGCCCCGGGCGGACGGCCGGCGCGTGAGGTCCCACAGCACCAGGCAGATGATCGCCAGGTTGATCTGCCCGAACAGGAGCGTCTGGAAGACCGGTTCGAGCCAGAGGGCCAGGGCGGTGGCGGTGCACAGCAGCGGCCCGGGGACCGTGCGGCCGGCGAGGCGGGCGGACAGGTGGACGAGACGGGCGAGCAGGAGGGCGTTGCCCGCGAGGAACGTCGCCTTCAGGGCCGGAACGGGGATCCAGGCCGCCGGGACGAACAGGGCGGCCGCGAAGGGCGGGTACGTCGCCGGCAGCCGCCACTCGGTGACCGTGAAGCCGTAGAGGTCGCCGCCGTGGGCGACGGCCCGGCCCTCGGCCCGGTAGACCAGCACGTCGGCCATCGGGGTGCGCTGCAGGAAGCAGAGGGCGGCGAAGGCGGCGAGGGACGCGGTCAGGAGGAGCAGGGGAAGGAGTGGAGGGGGTGAGAACGTCACCATCCGTTTCGGCACGGAGGCGACCCTATGGGGTTACTTGCGGCGTATGCCCGCTTCCTCGCCGTACTCACCGAGGACGACCACGCCGAACGCCGCTTCCGCGAACACCTTGATGGCGCGCAGGGCGTTGCCCAGGCGGTGGTGATGGGTGCCCTCGAGGGCCGTGGCGCCGGCCGGGCGGGCGGGGACTGGATGGATGGTTGCTGCGCTCATGTCTCCATGGTGGCTCCGGCGGCCGGACTCCGGCATCGTTCTCCGGAGCCAACCCGCACCGCCTCGCCGTCCACCCGGGGACGGACTCCTCCCCCTACCCCGGTCGGCCGCGCCCCTTAGGGGACGGAGGACCACGACGGGCATCCGGACGAATATCCATTGGCCTCCGCCCGTCCCCCTCACTAAAATCTCCGCTCTTGCCCGCCTCCCCACCGGAGTGCCGCCGCCCGGCCGGAAACCGGACGGCATCCATGTCGCCCACCCACAGCAGGCCCACCGGAGGCACCCCCTTGTCCACGTCCGCCGACGACCCACTCGCCCGCGAACGCTCGCACCTCGCCGGCTCCCGAGCCGCTCTGCGCGCCATGCGGGAGGACGTCGAGTCGCTCGACATCAGCGACGTCACCGCGAACTGGGTGAACGCCGAGGTCCTGGCCCGCCAGATCGACGAGCGCATCAAGGCGCTGGCCGACCTCAGCGACACACCGCTGTTCTTCGGCCGTCTCGACTACCTCCGCTCACCGGGCGCCGACCGGGCCGAGGGCGCGGAGGGCGAGCGCTTCTACATCGGGCGGCGGCACGTGCACGACGCCGGGGGCGACCCGATGGTCATCGACTGGCGCGCGCCGGTCTCGCAGCCGTTCTACCGGGCGTCCAAGAAGGACCCGATGGACATCGGGCTGCGCCGCCGCTTCGGCTACACCGGCGGCGACCTCACGGCGTACGAGGACGAGCACCTGTCCGACCCGGCCGAGGCGGCAGCGACCAGCAAGCTGCTCCAGCAGGAGATCGAGCGGCCCCGTGTCGGTCCCATGCGGGACATCGTGGCCACCATCCAGCCCGAGCAGGACGAGATCGTGCGGTCCGGCCTGTCCGGCACCGTCTGTGTGCAGGGCGGCCCCGGCACCGGGAAGACCGCCGTCGGCCTGCACCGGGTCGCGTACCTGCTCTACGCCCACCGGGAGCGGCTCGCCCGCACCGGCACGCTCGTCATCGGCCCGAACAAGTCCTTCCTGCACTACATCGAGCAGGTGCTGCCCGCCCTCGGCGAGTTGACGGTGCGGCAGGGGACGGTCGACGACCTGGTCGCCCATGTGGAGGTACGTGGCACGGACGACGCGACCGCCGCGATCGTGAAGGGCGACGCGCGGATGGCGGACGTCCTCAAGAAGGCCGTGTACGCCCACGTGACCATGCCGACCGAGCCGGTCGTGGTCGTGCGCGGCTCCCGGCGCTGGCGCGTGCCCGCGTACGAGCTGGAGGAGATCGTGCGGGAGCTGCTGGCCCGGGACATCCGTTACGGCGCCGCCCGCGAGGCCCTGCCGCAGCGCATCGCGCACGCCGTGCTGGTGCAGATGGAGCGGTCGGGAGAGGCCCCGGACGACCGGGTGCAGGACGCGGTCGCCCGCAACAGCGCGGTGAAGGCGGCGGTCAGGGACGTCTGGCCGCCGGTCGACCCGGGCAAGCTCGTGCTGCGGCTGCTGACCGACGCGGACTTTCTCGCCGAGCACGCCGAGGGGATCCTCGACGAGGACGAGCAGAAGACGATCCTGTGGGCGAAGCCGGTGCGCAGTGTGAAGTCCGCCAAGTGGTCGGCCGCGGACGCCGTGCTGATCGACGAGGCCACCGATCTCGTCCAGCGCACGCACTCGCTGGGGCACGTGGTGCTCGACGAGGCGCAGGATCTCTCCCCCATGCAGTACCGGGCCGTCGGCCGCCGCTGCACCACCGGCAGCGCGACCGTCCTCGGCGACCTGGCACAGGGCACCACCCCGTGGGCGACCCGGAGTTGGGAAGAGGCCCTCGCGCACCTGGGGAAGACGGACGGGGTCGTCGAGGAGCTCACCGCGGGTTTCCGCGTGCCGACGGACGTCATCACGTACGCCTCGCTCCTGCTGCCCCACATCGCGCCCGGCCTCACACCGGTCGCGTCGGTCCGTGAGAACCCGGGCTCCTTCGAGGTCCGCACGATCGCGGACACCGGTCAAGTGGTCGCCGCCTGCGCGGAGTTGCTGCGCAACGAGGGCTCGACGGGCCTGATCGCGGCCGACGCCCGGGTCCCGGCCCTCGCCGAGGCACTCACCGCCGCGGGCATCGGCTACCTGGCCCCCGGTGAGGAGACGACCCGGGAGACCCGGCTGACCCTGGTCCCCGCCTCGCTCGCCAAGGGTCTGGAGTACGACTACGTGGTCCTGGACGAGCCCCGGGCGGTGGTCGACGGTGAACCGGACGAGCGCACCGGCCTGCGCCGCCTGTACGTCGCCCTCACCCGCGCGGTCTCCGGCCTGATCGTGACCCACACGGCGCCGCTGCCGGACCAGCTGACCCGGAGCCGGGACCAGGGCCTGGGCTAGTACTGCGGCTGCGGCTGCGGCTGCGGAACCCCCAGGTCCAGTGTCTGCCGCCACTCCGCCACCGCCGACGGTGACACGGGGCCGGCCCAGCCCTCCGGTCGTGCGGCCCCGCCGATGTGGAAGGCGTCGATGCCGGTGTCCAGGAGTGCCGGTACGTGGTCGAGGCGCAGTCCGCCGCCGACCAGGAGCGTCTGCTCGTACCCGGGCTCCCCGCGCCGCCGTGCCTCGGTGTGCAGCGTGGGGAGTCCGTCGTCGACCCCGGCGGCCGAACCGGCGGTGAGGTAGGTGTCGAGGCCGGGCAGGTCCGCCAGTTGCTTGCGCAGCGCGTCCCGGTCGGCGGCCCGGTCGATGGCCCGGTGGAAGGTCCACCGGCAGCCGTCCAGCTCGGCGACGATCCGCTCCACCGCCGCCAGGTCCACCCCGCCGTCCGTGCCGAGGAAGCCGAGCACGAACTGATCGGCCCCGGCACTCCGCATCTCCCCGGCCGCCCGCACCAGGCCGCCGACGTCCCCGGCGGCGAACCCGCCGGCCAGCCGCAGCATCACGCGCAGGTCGATGTCGACGGCGGCCCGGATCGCGGCGAAGGTCCGGGCCGGCGGGGTCAGTCCGTCCGCCGCCATGTCGGTGACCAGTTCGAGGCGGTCCGCGCCTCCGGCCTGGGCGGCGACCGCGTCCTCGGGGCCGAGGGCGATCACCTCCAGGACTGCACGCGTGCTCATAGGACCCCTTCCGTCGGTGTTCCCTGGAGCGGCTACAGGTCTAGTCCAATCTCAGGGTACGTCGAGAGGGTGCGGGCCCGCGAGAAGGCCCCCCTGTCAGCCGAAGACGTTCATCACCGCGACCCGCGCCCCCACGAGCTCGCAGGCCGGCGAGCCGCGCCGGGCGAGCAGCGCCGGGCGAGCAGCGCCGGGCGAGCAGCGCCGGGCGAGCAGCGCCGGGCGAGCAGCGCCGGGCGAGCAGCGCCGGG
>NZ_JBHYKH010000049.1:21982-29415 GCF_042741275.1 Streptomyces sp. NPDC058964 | reverse complement strand
ACATGATCAGACGAAGGCCGCCTCCACGTCAGACGAATCCCCAGGTGAGCGACCCCGTACGAGACCGCGTTCGAAGCCGGAAGAAAAAGAACAAGCTTAGTGCCGGTTTTCGTTCCGATGTTCCTCAACCCCCGTGAGGCCCGTGGGTTCAGGGAAACTGAAGGTTCTTCACCACGAACTTACGGGTGGATTCCCTGATCCTGGCGGTTGGACCCGTGGGTTCGTGGTCAACCCGCTGGGCCGGTGTCGGCGGTCTGTTCCAGCAGGGGTGTGACCGCGATACGCGCCAAAGGGGCAACGAGATGGTCTTGAAGCCCTGATGCGCTCGGACTCACCTGCGACGGCGGGCGGCGGGGTCGCGCTCCGAGACGTGCCGGGCGACCGCGTCGTGTCCCGACCGCGCGCCTCGCGGACAAACGCTCCACACAACTACTACTTTGGCCGGTACGCGCAAATTGCCCGTTCGTTCGAGCTGCATCTGTATGTGCGTTCGGCGGCGCTTCCCATCCCTCCCTCTCCTCCGTTCCCGTAGGAGTCGCCATGCCTCTGCTGCTGGTCCAGGGCACGTTCCACCTGAAGAACACTCAGCCGGACGGCGACACCGTCCATTTCGTCGCGGACAACGCCAGTGACTGGAACCTGGTCAAGGGCAGGAACCCGGTGCAACTGACCGGCGCGGGGGAGGCCAAGATCCGGCTGGAGGGCATCGACGCGCTGGAGACGCACTACCACGACGAACACCAGCCGCAGCAGTTCGGCCATGCCGCGGCCGCCGAACTCCTGACCTGGCTCGGTTTCAACGACGTACAGCGCCGACCGGACGAGACCGTCACCGCCTCCACCCCCGAGAGCACGCCCGGCTACGTCCTGACCGGGGGCGCCGACGAGTACGGCCGCGTCGTCTCCCTCGTCGGCCGGGGCGCACCTCCGGCGGCCGGAGGCACGGCCGTCACCGTCGACGTGCCATTGCTGCGGCAGACCGCCAACCATCACCTGACCGCACAGGGCCTGGTCTATCCGAGCTTCTACGCCAGTCTGTTCCGCGATCTGCGCGCGGAACTCGCCACCGTCGCGCAGAGCGCCCGGACGGCCGGTCAGGGGCTGTGGCCCCAGGACGTGACCACCACCGGATTCAAGGTCACCGGGCCGTCCACCATCACCGACGACGTGGTGATCATGCCCAAGGTGTTCCGGCGGCTGATCGACCACTTCCACGCGGGCATGTCGGTCTCCTGCTTTCCCGCCTATCTCGCGGGCAAGGAGGACAAGTTCACGGTCCTGTCCACCGGCGAGCGCTTCGCGGGCCTGCAACACGTCGTGACCGTCACCAACGGCGGCACCGTCCGCGTGACCCGCCCGGTCGACGACCTGCTCTTCGACGAGGGCTGAGAGCCCGTCCTGTTGCTAGCGTGACCAGGCCTTCGCCCCGCACCCAGGACATCCGGGAGTCCCGCGTGATCAGATGCAGCGCACCACGGCCGATACGCCCGTACAAGGTCACGATGCGGGGCGTCGGCAAGGCGAGTGTCCGATGACCCGGGCCTACGGCAGGTTCATCCAGCAGGTCCGGCTCGCCCCTGGCGTCGACAACGGTCAATACCCGTTCAGCCTTCCCGCTGTGCGGCATCTCGCCCGTTCCGGCGGACTGACGGTGCCGGCGGGGGCGACCTTTCTCGTGGGCGACAACGGCGCGGGAAAGTCGACGCTGATCGAGGCGATCGCGGTGGCCGCAGGGTTCAATCCCGAGGGGGGAAGCCGGAATTTCCGGTTCGCCACCCGCGCCACCGAGTCCGTACTGGGCGAACATCTCATCCTGACCAGGGGGGCGCGCAAGCCTCGCACGGACTTCTTCCTGCGTGCGGAGTCCTATTACAACGTGGCCAGCGAAATCGAACGGCTCAACGGAGCCGGCGGCGGCCCCCTGCTGCCGGCCTACGGTGGCGTGTCCCCGCACGAGCGGTCACACGGAGAATCGTTTCTCGATCTGGCCGCCCACCGTTTCGGACCGGGCGGACTCTGTCTGCTGGACGAACCCGAGGCGGCCCTCTCGGTCCAAGGCTGCCTGGCCCTGCTGGCCCGCATGCACGACCTGGTCCAGCAAGGCAGCCAATTCCTCGTGGCAACCCACTCGCCCATTCTCCTGGCCCTGCCGAACGCGACCATCCTGGAGATCGCCGACGACGGCACGGTGGAGCGGACGGACTTCGACCGGGCCCTTCCCGTGCACATGACGCGCGAATTCCTCGCGACACCGCAACGTTTCCTGAAACACCTGCTCGTCGACGAGATCGACAGGGCCCAGTGAATCCACTGGACTCACCCTCACCCACACCCGCCGACCCGTTGGCGCGGCACACGCTCGGCTATTCCACGGCCGGATCCTCCTGGCAATGGCGCACGGCCTTCTTCACCGCCTGGTCCAGTTCGTACCGGTCCCGACCGGCTTTCTCCGCGTGCTGGGAGATCGCGGCCCGGGCCGCCTCGGACGCCTCGCGCCACTTACGGTACTGCTGGTCGTACTCCTCACCGGCCAGCCCGGCCAGGTTGGCCCGCTCGACTTCGGCGGATCGTTCCAGCCTGATCAATTCGTCGGGGATGCCTGCCACATCCGGATCCTAGGCACGGCCCCACCGCGACGCCTGCGGACTGCCCCGGACGGCGTAGCGCGGTCGGGTCCACCGGCAGCACGTGCGTCTCCGACGGCCACGAACCGCCCAACGGCTATACCCGCTACCCGAACGGCAGGGTCCCCGGGCACGTGGGCGACGAGTGGGAGACCTACCGGCAGGGCCATACCGCCGACAAGGACGGGAATATCGTCAAGGCGCCCGAGAGCTGAGAGGACGGGCCGGCGGTCCGGGGCCCGTCCGAGCGAGGAAGTGCGGTGATGACGCGATGAAGGCGGTCCGGTTCCACGAGTACGGCGGGATCGATGTGCTGCGGGTGGAGGAGGTGGAGCGGCCGTCACCCGGACCCGGACAGGTGCTCGTCCAGGTCCGGGCGGCCGGTATCCAGCCCGGCGAGGTGATGATCCGCGAGGGCGCGCGGCACGACCGCTGGCCGGCGACGTTCCCATCCGGGCAGGGCAGCGATCTGGCCGGCGTCGTGGTGGAGACGGGCCCGCAGGTGCGCGGCTTCGCGGTGGGCGACGAGGTGCTGGGCTTCACCCATGGCAGGGCGAGCCACGCGGAGTTCGTCGTGGTGGACGACGTGAACGTGGTCTTCCGTCCGGAGGGGCTGTCCTGGGACGTGGCCGGGTCGTTGTACGTGGCCGGTACGACCGCATACGCCACCGTCTTCGCGGTGGACCCCGGACCGGCCGACACGGTCGTGGTGTCCGGTGCGGCGGGTGGTGTCGGGTCGCTTGCCGTACAGCTCGCGCGGCGGCGCGGCGCCACGGTGATCGGGCTGGCGAGCGAGCGCAACCACGCCTGGCTGACGGATCACGGTGTCGTCCCGGTCGAGTACGGGGAAGGCGCGGCCGCGCGGATCCGGCAGGCCGCCGACGGCGAAGTCGACGCGTTCATCGACACGTTCGGCGACGGTTACGTCGAGCTGGCAGTGGAGTTGGGCGTGCGGCCGGAGCGGATCAACACGATCCGCGACTGGCAGGCCGCGGCCAAGGTCGGTGCGCGGACCTACGGAGAAGGCTCGGCGGCGTGCGCGGTCGTGCTCGGTGAGCTTGCCCGGCTCGCCGCGCGCGGGGAGCTCGAGGTGCCGATCGCCCGTACCTACCCGCTGGAGCAGGTGCGGGACGCCTTCCGCGAGCTGGAACGGCGGCACACCCACGGCAAGATCGTGCTCCGGCCGTAGCCCCTTCGTCAGGCGTGGCCAGGGATCCGTCATCGGCCTCTCACTCGGGGGTGTGAACTCCTGGCCCAGTTTCGTGCCGACTTCTCAACTTGGCACAGCGGCAGCTGAGTTCGCCCTGGACTCAGCGCATACGTCGCTTCGGCTGCTCAATCATTTCAGCACCTTCACCCTTGCCGTCGTCACCGTCGCAGGGAGCGTCTCCTGGCTGTTGCCGGCAGTGTGCTGCTGCGCCGCAGGTACCCGTCGGTGGCCCGCGGCGAGCGCAACGACATGGTGTCGGCGCGAGGAGGTCTTCCACGAGGAGGCCGAGCTCCTCTCCGTCGCCTCGGTCGCGGGCCTCGTCGGCTTCAGCCTGCTGCTGGTCTTCGTCCTGGACCGCCTGTTCGCAGGCGAACTCAGCGTCAGCCCCGCCCCGTGCCGAGCGGGAGCGCTCGCCGAGTACTGGTGAACGAATCAGTGCTCCCACGCGCCCGGACCACCGCCGCGCCACTCGACCCAGTCCGCCGCGGCCACGTCCTCCGGTTCGACGTCGTCCAGACCGGCGCGGCGGAGGAACTCCGCGATGTCCAGCAGTGTGTATGCCATGCCTACGAACTGGCTGCCGAGCCGGATGCGACGGCCTCCGTCGTCGGCAGGCGGGTACACGATCACGTCGGGCATGAGCTCACCATCACCCGCTCGCCACCGCGGCGCACGTTCGGCTACTCCACGGTCCGATCTGGGTCCGGCACGTACTGGTACGGCCGTGAGCACCCTTCACTCGCGCGCCGCGTGCCCATGCGGCCGAGACCGCGTGTTGTCGTTGATCCTTTGGAGGTGGCCGGAGCGGCCCGCCCGTGCGGCGGAGCGCTCCTGGTGATGTCGGTCGCGGTGCCGGCCGCGATCGGTGCAGCTCTTCGATGTGCCGGAGGCACGCATGGGAAAAGTGCTGGGTGATGTGCTGGGCTTGGCGGCCGCTGTGGCCGTCAGTCCTCTTCCGATCGTCGCGCTCATCATCGTGCTGGCAACGCCTCGTGGACGCGTGAACGGGTTGGTGTTCGCCACCGGCTGGGTGGTGGGCCTGTCGGCCCTGGGCGCGGTGATGCTGGTCATCGGCAGCCAGGGGGATGCCACCAGCCACGGGCAGCCGGCCGACTGGGTGGGGGCTCTCAAGCTCGCGCTGGGGGTGGCACTGGTCCTCTTCGCCGTGAGGCTGTGGCGTCATCGCCCCACCGACGTCACCCAGGCGCAGTTGCCTCGGTGGATGGCCGCGATCGACCGCTTCACACCGGTGAAAGTCTTCCTTCTCGCCCTCCTGCTGTCGGCCGGGAACCTGAAGAACGCACCGCTGACCATTGCCGCAGCGGCGTCCATCAGTTCGTCGGGGCTACCGGCCGGACAGCAGATCGCCGCGCTGGCGATCTTCGTCCTCATCGCCTCCGTCGGCCTGCTGACCCCCCTTGGGGTCTTCCTGATCATGGGGGAGCGGGCGAAGAGCATGCTGGGCAACTGGAAGGAATGGGCCGTGCGGCACAACACAGCCGTCATGGCGGTCCTGTTCTTCGTGTTCGGGCTGAAATTGCTGGGTGACGGCATCGGCGTGCTGAGTTCCTGACCGGGTCAGGGTTGCGTCCGGCTCACGGTGCAAGGGAAGAGTCGCAGCCTCAGTTCCATGAGCGGGGCTGGAGCGGAGTCGAAGCCCCGCTCTCCGGTACGGCCGGGCAGTTCACGTTCGCGTCGAGCTGGACCCGGTCCACTCCCTTGCCGGCGCCCCGGCAGCCCCGGCGGCCCCTTGGAATGGTCCCGGGGATCGATGGAGCCGTGACTGGCGCTGAGATCCATCACGACCGCCGCCGGTCCTTGACGTGCACCTAGGATTGCGAGGGTGAAGGCAAGAACCAGTGATATCGAGAAGGCGGCCGGTGCGCTGCGCGCCGGAGAGCTTGTGGCCTTCCCGACCGAAACCGTCTACGGTCTGGGCGCGAACGCCGAGGATCCCGCCGCTGTCGCGCGCATCTTCCAGGTCAAGGGACGTCCGCCCTCCCACCCGCTGATCGTCCACCTTGGCGGCGCGGAGCTGCTGGACGACTGGGTCGAGGACGTGCCGGCGACGGCGCGTCTGCTGGCCGAACGCCTCTGGCCGGGGCCACTCACCCTGGTCCTGCGTCGCGGTCGGCGGGTGCCCCTCGAAGCGACCGGTGGTCTGGAGACGGTGGCCGTGCGCGTGCCCGATCACCCCGTCGCCCTCGCGCTGCTGTCGGCCTTCGGCGGCGGTGTCACGGCCCCGTCCGCCAACCGCTTCGGCCAGGTCAGCCCCACCACCGCGAACGACGTCCGTGCGGAGCTCGGTGATGCGGTCGACTTCGTGCTGGACGGCGGCCCCTGCGCGGTCGGCGTCGAGTCGACCATCGTGGACGCCACGGGCGAGGTCCCGAGCATCCTGCGGCCGGGAGGGGTGACGCGCGAGGACCTGGAAGCGGTGCTGGGGTACCGGCTCGAGGTCCCTTCGACGAGCCGTGTCCGGGTGCCGGGCCAGCATCCGTCGCACTACGCGCCGCGTGCGCGGGTCGTCCTCGTCGAGCCCGAGAAGGTCGTCGCCGAAGCGGAGATCGCGCAGGAGCTGGGGCACCAGGTAGGGGTTCTTCTTCCTCCCTCCTTCACCGACGCTCCGGTGAAGGCGCAGGCGGTGGTGTCGGTCCCCGGTTCGATGGCCGCCTACGCGCGCGGGCTGTACGGGTTCCTGCGCGAACTCGACCAGCGGGGGTGCGACCTCATCATCGCGTCCTTGCCGGTGGAGGAGGGGCTAGGGCTGGCGATCGCCAACCGGCTCCGCCGCGCCGCAGGGCCCCGGCCCACCGTGTGACCGGCGCTGACGCCGTGCCAGACGGGGGCTGGGCGGATTCGTGACGGATTCGGCTGAGCGCCCACCGGTCTGACGGACCGGGCACAGCTCGTGCCGCCAGTCGTCGGTGACGACCGTTCTTCACCCGACGCCGGCCGGCACTGTCGTTACGGCCGGCGTGCCGGAGCCGACTCAGGTTGCGCCAAGCGGTTCGGACTTGAACAGCGGAGGACCCCGGCAGGTGCGCCGGGGTCCTTGGTGTGGTGCTGTGCGTATCGGCTGCGGGCCCAGCCCGAGGCGGCGGCGCGGAGCTGTGACGGGCACCGGCCCCGCTCGGCGGTCGGCGTTGAGGTGGGACCCGGGGTGTCAGGCTGAGGATTTCGACTGCGGCTGGCCGCCTTGGGCGCGCAGTTGCTCGTTGATGCGCTGGGCTTCTTCGAGCTGGTCTTCGAGGATGACGATGCGGCAGGCGGCCTCGATGGGGGTGCCCTGGTCGACGAGTTCGCGGGCGCGGGCGGCGATGCGCAGCTGGTAACGGGAGTAGCGGCGGTGGCCGCCTTCGGAGCGCAGGGGGGTGATCAGGCGGTGTTCGCCGAGGGTGCGGAGGAAGGCGGGAGTGGTGCCGAGCATCTCGGCGGCCCGGCCCATGGTGTAGGCGGGGTAGTCGTCATCATCGAGATTGTCGGCGGGCCTGGCACTGCGAGGGGGCATAGACCTCTTCTTTCCGGGGATGCGTCGGGGGGGCGCCCGGGGGCGGGGGGGGCCCCGGCCGGCGCCGCGGGAGAAGCCGGGCTCGCGG
>NZ_JBHYKH010000049.1:0-21972 GCF_042741275.1 Streptomyces sp. NPDC058964 | reverse complement strand
CGTGGGGTTGGGGGGTTTCTTGATATATTTGTGTCTGGGGGGCGGGCGGGCCCCGGGGGGGGGTAACAAAGATTTTATGGGGGGGGGGGCGGGGGGGGCGCGGGGGCCGGGCCGCCCCCGGCGCCCCGAGCTTTCAACACCATCTACCGGCCAACTGCGCCGGCCTTCTTTGTCCGCAGATTCCGCCTGGGAGGGCGGGGCTGCGGGGATCGCTGATGCGTGACCGGGGACCACCTTCCAATCCGGGGCCTTGCGGTACCCGGGCGGACTGCTTCCTCGCCCGGGCGATCCTGATGGCGTTCTGCTCCTTACCTTCGGTTACTCGGTTGTACTGCTGGATACCGCGGGCACTGCTCGCGACCCCTTCGGGTCGCGTCCTGTCTGACCTGCTCGCACAGCAGTTCATGTCTGCTGTGCCCACTTCGACTTCCTGGGTACGACAGAAACAGTAACTCCGAAGACGGCCAATGTCTACCATCACCGCGACAGATTTCCTCTGTGGTCCTTGCCGGGATTTCTATCCCTAATACACCCGGAAGAGTGCTGCGCATGGTTGAATCCCGGCCCGGCGGGCAGACGCCGAGCCTGGCGGTGCAACCGATCGAGGGCGGGGCGGCGGCGCATGACCGGCCCGGAGACGACCCGCACGGCGTCCCGCGTGGGGCCCGGGTCGTGGTGGAGGGCGACACCCCGCCGATCGCCCGCGCCCGTGATGCGGCCCGTGCCTTCCTCGACAGTGCGCCGGAGGGTTCGGCCGGCCCTGGTCCGCCGTCTCACCAGCAAGGTGTCCGTCACCGTGGGCCCCGGCCGGGGCGAAACCATCCACGCCCGCCTCCCCGGGTGATGCGGCCTTGGGGGAGCGCCGTCGGCGAGGCAGCCGCCGCGCTCATAGACCTCCGCCCCGCCCCGCCCCGCCAGTCCGAAGCTCGCCGAGGCGACGTGCGAGACCGGCTACCGGGTCGCCCGGCTCGTCAGCGCCTACGAGACGCCGGTCCTGCACCCTGGGTACCGGACCGACGCGGCGGGGCGGGCTGAGCGGCGCCGTCCTCACGCCGTCGGGCCGGCGGCCGAATGACCCGAGGTGGCCGGGGCCCTTCGTACGTCGGCGGCGGGGCCGAGGACCTGCCCGGCGCATCGAGCCGAGCGCCTCGATTGCCTGGTGGTGTGCCGGCCGGCCCCGTCAGTTCGTCCCGTCGATCCACACCTGGGCGAGTTCCGCGACCCAGGTGGCCGCCGCGTCGGGGGTGGACGGGGGTGCGCCGAGGACCACGAGTTCGGTGACGCCGGCCGCGGCGAGGGCGGGCAGGTGCTCCGGTGTGGGGGGGGCGGGAGCCGCCCGCCCCCCGCTGAGCACGGGTTGGGGGCGCGCGGGCGGGCGCCCGCGCGGCGCGGGGGGGGCGCCGCGCACCAGGTTTTGGGGCCCGCCGGCCGGGGCGGGGGCGGGGGGGGGCGCGGGGGTGCCGCCGCACACCGCGACGGCAACCGTGAGCTCGTCGAAGGCGCGGCCGTGGCGGGCACACTCGTCGGCAAGGGCGGCGACGCGCGAGGGTACGTCGGCTGCCGGGACGTTGAAGCCGTACCAGCCGTCGGCGAGCGTGACCGCGCGGCGCAGGGCGGTGTCGCTGTTGCCGCCGACCACGATCGGGAGGCGGCCGCCGCGCAACGGCTTCGGGTTGACCCGGATCGCGTCGAAGCGGGTGAACTCCCCGGCGAAGGAGGCCGGATCCTCGGTCCAGAGGGTGCGCATCGCGGAGAGGTACTCCTCGGTGCGCCGTCCGCGCCCGGCGAAGGGGACGCCGAGCGCCGCGAACTCCTCGGCGGACCAGCCGACCCCGACACCCAGGCTGAACCGCCCGGCTGAGAGCACGTCGAGTGTGGCGGCCTGTTTGGCGATGACGACGGGGTTGTGCTCGGGCAGCAGGAGCACGCCGGTGCCGAGTCCGATCCGGCCGGTGACCGCCGCCGCGAAGCTCAGGGCGAGCAGCGGGTCCAGCCAGTCCGCGTCCGCGGGTACGGCGATCCGGCCGTCCGCCGAGTAGGGGTAACGGGAGGCGGGCGCGTCCACGAGCACCACGTGCTCGCCGCACCACAGCCTCGCGAAACCGTGTGTCTCCGCGGCTGTGGCCACCGACCGGATGACCTCCGGACGGGCACCGTCACCGATGCCGAGCGCGTGCAGCCCCACTCGCATCCGCCACCTCCTGGCGTCACCGTAAAGTGCCGAGCGCGGACGTGTTCGGGTGACGTGGCACGCCGCGGGTGGAGGCGACGCCGCTCTCATCCGGACGGGCGATCCGGCCGGTTGCCGACCGTTGTGGACGTTCCGTGTCCCACGGGGCCGACACCCGACAGGAAGTGGAACGGTTCGGTGTTCCGCGGCGTCGTCCCTCTCCAGGGCACGGTGGCTGTGTCCTGGAGAGGGGAGACCGGGTGGATACGGTCGGCTTCGCCAAGTGGAGAGAGCGGTTCGAGGACGAGCGCGAGCGCAGGCGCGCTCAGGGTGACCCGGACTGGAGGCGGAGTGCGACGCTACATCCGGCGGTGTGGGCCGGCATTCAGCGCTTCCAGGTGGGCGAGGACGGCGACGGCGCCAACCTCGTCCGCAAAGCGGATGCGGCCGGCGACGTCGACTACGCGCAGGCGGTCCGGCTCTTCGTGGCCGAGGAACAGAACCACGCCCGTCTCCTCGCTCGGCTGCTGGCCGCGGGCGGCATACCGACGTTGACCGCTCACTGGAGCGACACCGTCTTCGTACGGCTGCGGCGTCTCATGGGCCTGCGCATGGAACTGCTGGTTCTGATGATCGCGGAAGTGGTGGCACTGCGCTATTACCGGGCCCTGCGCGACGGCACCGACGACTCGCTCACTTCGGATGTGGCCGGGCGGATCCTGTCCGACGAGCAGCGCCACGTCCCGTTCCATTGCGAGCGACTGCACGTCTCCCTGGCGGAACTGCCCCGTGCGATGCGCCGCCCGGTCATGGCCCTGTGGCAACTTCTTCTGCTCGTGGTCTCCCTCGTCGTGGTTGTCGACCACGGTCCGGCGCTGCGGCGACTCGCCGTCGGACGCCTGCGATTCGTGTCCGATGTCGTCGGCGCGTCCGGCACGGTCGTCTCCGCCGTGCTGGTGCCCCGCCCGGACGCGTGAACGGGCGGGGGCTGACAGCAGGCCGCGCACCGCTTTGCGACCTGTGGACACGTCGGTCGCGCCGGTCGCCACGACGGCGTCCGTCGGCCTCCCCGCCGGCCGTTGCTTTCCCGCGGGGCGGCTCGGCACGGGGCAGGGGAGGGACGGACCCGGTGACGGTGCCGGATCAGCAGGCGATGGTGGTCCAGGTGTGCGCCGGGAAGGTCCGCACGCCGGATTCCCTGCCGCTTGCCAGTACGTCGAGTTCGCTGCCGGTGTTCGGGGCGAGGAGCCGGAACGTCAGCCTGGCGTGGCCGGTGGAGTCGAATGTGCCGCTGGCGCCCGAGGTGTATCCCTTGTGGCCGGGGATCCAGTAGTCGGCCCAGGCCGCCTGCCCCGCGTACCAGCCGGCCGGGTAGGGAGAGCCGTGAGCGACGTCCACCGTCACGATGTCCTCGCGGATGTAGACCGGCAGGCCGTTGATGTTGAACCTGACGGTCGTGCACTGCTGGGAGACGTCCGCCACCTCGACGTAGTTGTTCCACGTCGACGTGTTGACGGCGGTCGTGTTGGCCAGGGTGCAGGGGGCCAGTGCGGTCCTCGCCGTGTTGTCGTAGGAGGTGCCGTCGGTCCAGCTGACCTGGTAGTGGACGTCCAGTTCCGCGCCCAGCGGCGGGGATGCCACCGTGAAGGTGAGCGTGACGTTCGACTTCACGGGGTCGAACTTCCCGGTGGTGGTGCCGGTTTTGGTGGTGCCGACGATGCTGTAGGTCGCGGTGATGCTGGAGTCGTTGGGGTCGTGCCCGGCGGCCTCGAGGTTCAGGGTGACCCGGTCCACGGGAATCGCGATCGTGGTGGGCCCGCTCCCGATGGTCTCCACAGCGCAGTGCTGGTCCATGTTGGCCGCCACCGGCCCGTCCAGGCCGGCGAACGCGGGTGACGCCGCGGCGGCGGACAGGCCGGCGACGAGGGTGAGGGCGGCGGTCAGCGCCCTCCAGGTTCGCCAGGCTCTCAAGGTCTTCCAGGTCATTCGGACGCTCCCCCGGGTGGTTGGTGCTGGACAGTGCTCTCGACGTGCGGCGGCGGAGACGTCGGGACGGCGTCCACGGTTCCGGGCGCGATGGCGCCCGGCTCAGTCCCGGCAGAAGACCAAATCCGTGTGCTGGTGGGGCGCTTGGCCTTGTTTCTGAAGGCCCGCCCCACCCCGTCTCGTCCGGGCAGTACGCGAAGTGCTCGACGGCGAGCCCCTCTACCTCGGCCGGTGTGGCCGAGTTTTGGGACACGTTTTACGCGACGTATGCAACTGCGGCCCGTGCCTTTGCTGTCTCACTGGCAGTCGGGCCTGTTGGGGGCCGGGGAGTGAGAGAGCGGGGCTGGTCGTGGGACGGCGCAAGGGCGGCATAGGGATCGCACTGGTCACGGGTGCGATGCTGGTGGGCGTGAGCGCCTGCGGCGGGGGCGGCAGTGACAAGGCGAGCGGTGACGATGCAAAGGCGCCGGGCAAGCCGAGCGCGAGTGCTTCTCCGTCGCCGACGAAGCCCGCGGGCCCGCCGATGCTGCTGGAGACGATCACCCCGCAGACGGGAACCACGGTGGGCGTGGCCATGCCGATCTCGGTGGTCTTCACGAACCCGGTGGCGGCAAAGGCACGGGCCACGGTGGAGAAGCACATGAAGGTGAGCGCCTCGCAGCCGGTGGCCGGCGCCTGGCACTGGTTCGGCGACAGGCGCGCCGACTGGCGGCCGAAGACGTACTGGCCCTCCGGTACGACGGTGAAGATCGACGCTGATCTGAAGGGCGTCAGCAACGGCAACGGTCGCTACGGCGTGCACGGCTACACCCACACCTTCAAGATCGGCGACGACGTACGCGCGGATGTCTCGGTGACCGGCCACACCATGAAGGTGCGCCGCAACGGCAAGCTGGTGCGCACCCTGTCGATCAATGCGGGCAGCCCTCAGTATCCGACGTGGAACGGCACGATGGCCGTCATCGACAAGCAGGAGAAGGTCCACATGACCTCCTGCAGCGTCGGCATCAGCTGCGACAAGGGCAGCCCCAACTACTACGACCTGACGCTGCCCTGGGATGTGCACCTGACCCAGTCCGGCACGTACGTGCACTACTCGACCGGCGACCCCAACCCGGGCAGCGGCAGCGCCCGCGGCTCGCACGGCTGCGTCCACCTGTCCATGTCGGACGCCAAGTGGTTCTACGGCCAGGTCAAGCAGGGCGACCCCGTCACCATTACCGGCTCGACCCGTGCCAAGGCCCCGGCCGACAACGGCTATGCCGCCTTCAACCTGGGCTGGGACCAGTGGCTCGCGGGCAGCGCGTCCGGTCAGGGGACGACCGCGACGCTGTGACGAGCGGCGGTGGCGGGCGCCGGTCAGCACATCGACGATGTCGACCGCGAGGCCACCGACGTACGCGCCCTTCGGGCTGACCGGAAACGCGGCCGGCTCTCCAGGCCGGAACTCCGAAGGGCGAGCGGCGTCTGCGGTGGGGGGAGGGGCTGCGGCCTGCGCGCTTCGCGCCCCATGGGCTGGCTGATGGCCGCGATGTCCCTCACCCTGCTGCTCCTGAGGGGGTCGGCCGCCCACTCACGGCCCCGACCCGCCGCCACCGGAACTCTCCACGGCGACGGGATCAGGACCACTGCGGGCATCTGCACGGAGGCGGTCTCCCGCCCGTTGGAGCCGGCCCTCCAGGCCTTGGCCGCTCTGGCCGTCCGGGAACCCGTCAAACGCTGACGGAGCACACTCGGCCTCACTGCAGAGCACCGGTTCGTCGCGCGGCAGCGGCCGTCCGGCATGGCCGGCACCCCCACCGGGGAGACCCCGCTCGGCCCCGTCGCCACCGCGGCGGGCCCGAGCGCGGGCACCAGACGGACGGCGGCTGTGCGGGACGTGGTCCCGGCCGCTGGTCCGCCTGCGCCCCGTGCTGCGCCCCTTCGAGCACCACGCACCCGCCTCCCACGATCAGGGAGTTTGATCACCGGCAGCTCTGCCTGCACCCGTGCCGTCCGGCACCGTTGCGTCCAGCGACGGGACGTATCAGGCGTCTCGGACCATCGGGAGGAGACACATGCGAGCAACGAGGGCCCTCACCGCCGGAGCACTGGCACTCACCCTTGCCGCCGGCGCGGGCTGGGCTGCCCAGGCGTCCACCGAGCACGCCCCCGCCCACAAGCCCGCACACGCCCATGCCGTCGAGGGCTACCAGATCGTCACGCTTCCCAACGCGAACGTCCCGAACTTCCAGCGGCGCACCCTCTACTGTCCGGCGGGCAAGCGGGTCGTCGGCGGTGGCGCCGAAGCCCAGGGCAACGGCGCGGTACTGGTGGGCAGCTTCCCCACCTCCCACGGCACCGGCTGGGTCGCCCTCGGCCGGCAGGTCGGCTACAGCAGCGTAGGCATCAGCGTCTACGCCATCTGCGCCTCGGCCTGACGCGCGCCCCATGGGCCCGAGGGCCACACAACCTCACGCCCGGCCCTCACGGCCCCGGGGGGGGGCGCCCCCCCCCCCCCCCCCCCCGGCGCCCGCCCCCCCCCCCCCCCCCCCCCCCCCGGGGTGTGTTTGCCGCGGCCCCCCCCCCCCCCCCCCCCGGGGCGGGGGCGCCCCGCACATCCGCCCGTCACGCCGCAACCGGGGTTGAGTTCGCCTCTCCGCCCCGCAGTACCTCGCCTGGAACCGAGTGCAGTTGAAGCCGGGGGACTGGCACGCCGGCTTCGTCCGGACCACGCCGGGCTGCTGCCGGTCAGCGGGGGTTCACCCGTTCACTTCTCCGGGATGGTCCGGTCCGCGCCGGTCGCGCCGGGCGAGCCCCAGGAGCGACGGGTCCGGCGGGCTCGCAGGCCGGTCAAGGCAGTTTGGCGAGCTGGGTGCGAGCCGTGAATGCGTACAGGGGTGGGTAACGGGCCGTACAGCCTTTGCCCAACGGATGCCGGTGGCTTCCCCGAGGGCTTCGACCGTGCGGCCCGTGTCCCGGTTCAGCGCACGGTCGCGCCGAACCAGGCGTCCGTATAGGGAGCGCCGAGGTCCTTGGCGCCGAACGCGAACGCGTTCTTCGTGGACAGGCCGGCCGAGCCGCCGCGCAGCACCCACACCGCGCCGTTGTCGCCGTTCTCGGCGGTCGAGCCGACGGCGAGGTCGCGGTAGCCGTTGCCGTTCACGTCGAGGAGGGCAGTGGAGATGCCGAACTTGTCGTCCTTCTCGGCGACCCCGGGGATCCCGGCGGTGTCCTGGTGCACGACGTTGGTGCCGGCGCCCGTGACACCGGCAGCACTGCCGGGCACGAGGGCGACGGACCCCGCGTTCTCGACCGTGCCGACGTCCTCGTACGCGATCCCGAGCGCGATGTCGGCGTAACCGTCGCCGGTCATGTCGGCGACCGAGACGGCCGAACCGACGAGGTCGCCCTCCTCCTGTGCGCCCGGGAAGCCGGGGAGGTCCTGGTCGAAGGTGACCGTCGACGCCTCGGACGGCCCGGAGGCCGAGCCGTACGCGACCCGCACCTTGTCGGACCAGCCGTCCGCGCCGACCACGACGTCGTCGTAGCCGTCGCCGTTCACGTCGCCCACACCCGTGCCGGCCGGGGTGCTGGAGGTGTCGTCGCCCGGGACCTGGCCGCGGGTGAAGCCGGTGGCGCCGCCGCCCAGCAGCAGACGGTTGCCCCAGGTGCCGTCACCGGTGTAGTGCCACTGGACGATGTCGTCCCGGCCGTCCCCGTTGACGTCCCCGACCTGTCCGGAGATGACCGGACCGGTGATGGAGGAGGGGCCGTCCTCGCAGCCGCCGTGGATGTTGCAGGAGGCGTCTTCCTCCTCCCAGCCCCACCACAGGGACTTGTCGAGCAGGGGGAGCACGGCCGCGGGCTTGCCGGCCCGGGTGATCGGGCCCTTCCACAGCGCTGCCGGGGCGCCCTCGGGGTCGTCGCCGCCGACGCCCTGCGCGGAGAACAGCGCGAGGTCGGACTTGCCGTCGCCGTCGAAGTCGCCGACCTGGGGTGCCGCCCCGTACCCGGCGAGGCTGGTGCCGCCGGTGAGACCGGACGCCGAACCCCACAGGATCACCGAGCCGGCCGGGCCGCCCGCGATCACGAGGTCGCCGTAGCCGTCGCGGTCCAGGTCGCCCTTGGCGAAGGTGGCGCCGAAGCGCTGGTTGGCGGTGGCGGCGCCGGGCACCCCGCTGGTGGAGCGGCTCACGATCTTCTTCTTCGCGGTGCTGATGCCGCCGGAAGACCCGTACATCACCGCGACATAGCCCGCGCGGGCCTTGCCGGAGACGGTGGCGTTCGGCGCCCCGACGACGAGGTCGGCGTATCCGTCGCCGTTGAAGTCGTCCTGGACCCCGACGGAGGGGGCGGGCGCGGCCTGGGCCGTCGCCGCGGTCAGGGACCAGGCGCTCAGCCCACCGGCCAACAGCGCCGCAGCGGCAAGGGGCGCGCCAAGCCGCGCGGAACGGGCTCCGCCTCGTGCTCGAGACATACAACTGCCTTTCAGGTCGGTCGAATTGACGCGGGGCACGTGCTGCGCGTCGCGTCCACCCAGTCCGACTCGAACGGATGCTCACCGGTTGTACGCCGGGATGTCATGGGAATGCAACTGGCCGGAAGAGGTTGTCCCGGCCGTCGCAGCAGCATGAGCGAAAGGTGTTGGGCTCAGGGGATTTGCCGCGCCGGGGGGAGGAGGAGAGTGCGGATCGCTTTTCGGGCCCCGCCGCGAACCGCGTGGTGCGCCGGCCCATGGGGGAGTTCATGGCCGTGCTCCCGCCGCCTGTGGCTCGCACGCCATCCCGGCCGTCCCGGCCGAAGACCGGCGCAAGCGCGGATCGACAGAACGGCCCGGCCCGACGGGAAGTGGTCGCTAACGTGGCCCGTGTGCCCCTCCTCGGACCGACCGACCCGCTGCCCCACCGGCCCCGGCGCATCCTCGTCGCCGGCACCTCCGGGTCGGGCAAGACCACCCTCGCCACCCGCGTGGGCGACGAGCTGCACGTGCCGCACGTGGAGATCGACGCCCTCTTCCACGGCTCCGGCTGGACCCGGCGTCCCTCGTTCGAGGCCGACGTCCACCGCTTCAGTGCCGAGCCCGCCTGGGTGACCGAATGGCAGTACGGCCTGGTCCGTGCCCACCTCGCCGAGCGCGCAGACCTGCTGGTCTGGCTGGACCTGCCCCGCGCCCGCGTCATGCGCCAGGTCGTCCGGCGCACCCTGGTACGCCGGCTCCGCCGGGAACGGTTGTGGAACGGCAACGTCGAGCCACCCCTGCGGACCTTTCTCATCGATCCCGAGCACATCGTCCGCTGGGCGTGGAACACCCATGCCAAGACAGCGGCCCGGGTGACGGAACTGCTCCACCAGCGGCCGGAGTTGACGGTGGTCAGGATCCGCAGCCGGGCGCAGGCGACCCGCTGGCTGAACGGTCCGCTGCGTCGGACCGTCGGTGAACACTTCCGCGACTGCTCCTGACGCGCCCGCGGAGGCCCGCCACCACCTGCCGAAGAGCAGCCCGGCCGGTGTGAGACGTCGTGCCGTGGGCCTGCCGCTGTTCTGCCGTCGCTCTCTACCACCGCATAGACTCCGGTTTCTGTCGCATCGTGAGCAGGGGGTTGCCGGCCGTGGGGACTGAAAGCAGAGGTAGGACCGCCGCTTGGGCGAGGGTTCTTGCGGGGATTGTCCTGCTGGTTCTTCTCCCTCTGGTCGTCTGGTTCCTGGTCTCGTTTCGGCGGGCGCACGTCATCCCGTGGTGACGTGTCGCCGTCTCGACCGTGCCCCCCACGGGTGGAGTACCTCGTAGCACTGACCGAAGGCGAGCTCGAGGCGGAACACCATCCAGCCTCGCACCGAAGGGCGTCCGGCTCTGTGGCGGCAGGCGCGGCAGCAGGCCTCGCGTGCCTGCCTGGGCAGTGGAGAACAGCCGTGCGCCACAAGGCCCGGACGGTCGACCAGTGAGGAGCCGCCCGAGTTCCCGCTCCGCTCGGACGCGGGCGGCCGGCCGATCGGAGGTGCGGGCCCGCCTTATGTGAGTGCGAACTTCAACGCCGAGACCACGGGCCCCGAGTTGGCGGAAGGGATCTTCCAGCGATAGGCGTCGCCGTTGCCGTCGACGTAGACGAGGGTGCCGCCCTTCTCGGCGCTGGTGATGTCGAAGGCCACGGTGTTTCTGCGGAAGGTGCCGGTCGGGACGGTCGGGCCGCCGTCACTGAAGCCTATGGGAGCGATTTTCGCCGCGCTCTTGCTGTTTCCCGCGCTGACGATGTGCCCGTTGGCTGCCTTCCAGCGGAAGCCTCCGATTCTGGTGGTTGCCGTCACCGGGGTCTTGGACCGGTTCTCGGCGCTGAAGGTGACGACCGCGTAGAGATCGTGTTCCGGGGTGCCTGTGCTGGTCTTGCGGACGTAGACCACGGTGTCGGGGGTGATCCGCATGGTGCCCTTTCCACCGACGCCGGCCGTGTCGGCGCTCTGCCTCAGCCTGAGGGCGGTGTGGGGACTCGGCCCGGGGGTGCTTCTGTCATCGCCGGCGGTGCAGGCCGTGAGGCCAAGGCAGCAGACGGCTGTCAGCGTGGTCGCTCGCATGGTGTGGCTCATGATTCCTCCGAGTAGGCGCAAGTGCGGTAGCGCAAGGTCCCTTTCACACCAGCATGTCAGCATGATCGTTAGTGCCGGGGATCAAACCCAAGGTCCGGTGCAGCGGACGCAACCCCGGTCGACGCGCATTCGACGGCCCACTCGCGCGCTGCGAGGCGGCACCAGTCCTGTCATGACGAGGTGAGCAGGCAGGCGGGCGGTCGAGCAGCGCCCAGAAGTACGAGGGCTTGCCCGATACGAGATGCGTCACATGGCCGGACCCTTGGCCCTCGAGGGGTGAAGGCCAAGGGCCATCTGCCATGACAGGACGGTCACCGGTACGACGTCCTCCGCGCCCCCGGCCCGCAGCTGTTCGGCACCTGACTCACGCAAGGGAGATGGGCGTCGAGGAGGCCGACCGGAACGGCCCGGTGCCGGCTGAGGTTGCCGGCGATGAGGTCGAGGGCCGTGCGCAGGAAGAAGCTCGACGGCCACGTCCACCACCGTGCCCAGCGGCAGATCGCGCCTGCGCCCGCCCCAGGACAGCACCAGCAGCACGACGGCTCACGACGCGGCACCGGCCTGGTTGGACGCCGAGCGTCCCGACCTTGGGGCAAGACCGCCACCGTCCAACCCGCCGTACTCCGCATCGCAGGCATCTACACCTGGTCAGCCGCCTGTCCGGATGGATCGTCCTGGCCGGGGCCGCTGTCGTCCCCGTGGTCGTCGCAGTCGGGGTACACGTACTGGTCGATGTCCAGCGACGCCCCGGCCTCGGCCAGCCAGCCCAGCAGGGCCGCGCCCAGGAAGATGCCCTTCTGCTGCGGGTCCTCGGGATCGGTGATCTCCTGGACGACCACCAAGGAGACGTCGGCGTCCCCGGAGGAAGCCAGTCGCCCCAGGGCCGCGGCGAACTCCGGTCCCCAGCCGAGGACCACCGGTTCGAGATCCTCCGGCCGACCGGGCCCGCCCGTGGCCGAGGCGTGCCGGATCCAGGTCGCATGAGCGCGCGCCGGCGATTGGGGGCGCCTGCGGCTGCCGATCGCGGTCGATTCGTCGGGTCCGGTCCCCAGCCGTGCGGAGATCTCCTCCGGTTGCAGGGATTCGCTGACTACTCTCAGATACATCCGGAACGCGCTCACGGCCGGTACCTGTAATTCGCCGGAACCAAGATCTTCCCGTCCTTGCTCACGAGGACGTCCCTGCCCTCGCCGTCGCGCATCGCGTCGCACCGCGACACGTTGTTCTTTCCCACCCAGTCGGCCTTGAAGGCGTGCGGGTCCTCGCCGACGCTCTTCAGCGCCTTCTCGAGCTGCTTCTCCTTGATCTTGACCAGAGGGCCGCGGTCGATGGCCGCAGCGTCGAACTGCGCCGGGACCTGCCCGACGGGTCGGGAAACCCCGCGAACGGCGCGAGCGGACCGATCGAGGGCACAGTCCTTCTGGGGCTGGGCCGTGACAGCGAGGCCCGTGCCCGGGTCACGGCCGCCCACGACGAGGCCCTGGCCGCCTTCGGCACGCACCACTCCCGCGTCGCGGAGGCCCGCTCGCTGCTCGCCCGCATCGACGGCGACGGAGCCTGACCGGTCTCCGCGCGGCCGACGATGCCCCGCCTCCGCCCCGACGTCGTTCCGCGGCGGAGGACACACACGGCAAGACGCCGCCGACGAAACAACGGGCGAGGAAGTCGACTACCTCTCGACCCCGCCGCACAGGTCAAAGATCAAGCCAGTGGACACAGTGCCGTCAGAGCGGGTTGAGGCGGGCCTTGAGCAGGCAGAACTCATTGCCCTCGGGGTCGGCAAGGACGTGCCAGGGCTCCTCGCCGGTCTGGCCGATGTCGGCCGGGCGCGCCCCGAGCTTCAGGAGGCGCTCGAGCTCGGCGTCCTGATCGCGGTCGGTGGCGTTGACGTCGATGTGCAGCCGGGGCTTCCCCTGCTCCGGCTCGTCCCTGCGGCTGAGGATGATCGTCGGCTGCGGGCCACCGAACCCTTCGCGCGGCCCGATCTCGAGGCTGCCGTCCTCTTCGCGATCTAGGACCACGAAGTCCAGGACCTCGCACCAGAACCGCGCCAGCACCTCGGGGTCGCGGCAACCGAGCACGAGCTCACTGATACGACATGCCATGGGCGAAACCTACTCTCAGCGTGGGAACTGCCGGGGCGGCCGCGCGCGGAGCCCTTGGGCTCCCCGCAGTGGGAACACGCTCGAGACCGTATCGGGTGAGGCGAGCAGGTGCGAAGGGTTTTGGTGTCCTCGCCCCGCCCGGCCGGGCGCCACGGCAGGGGGCGCCCGGCGGGGTGGTGGGGCTTCAGCTCTTGGTGATCACGAAGGCACGGCGGTCCTGATCCGGCCCTGCGTACGGGTCGCCTCTCGTGCCGTCCGCACCTGGCACGGCACGCCGTGGTGCGAGATGGGCGACGAGGACGTGCAGCAGGACGGCTCCGACGACGGCGCCCACCACGGAGGGCAGGGCGTCGGACGGGCCGCCCGAATCCGGTCGGCCGGTGGCAGCGGCCGCTCCCAGGGCTCCGAACAGAAGAACACCGGCGGGTCCGCCGCGCCGGAACCGCAGTGAGACAACGCCCAGCGTGAGGGCGAAAAGCGCCGGTACGGCGAGAATTCCGAGCTGAAGAACGAGCTTGTCGGCGGTGCCGAAATTCCGGATCGCCCAGCCCTTCACACCGGCCGGCGCGTGATCGATCGCCGTGCCGCCGACCGCGACGACGGGACCGGCCTGCGGACGCACCGCCGCCGCGAGCTCTGCCGCGGCCAGGGCGGCGAAGCCCGCCAGGGCGCCGCTCAGCGCGCCCAGAGCCGGTCGCGCCCCACTGCGGGGATTTCGCGCTTTCTTCTCGTCCTCGGTCACGTGGGGAATCCGACTCCGAAAGCTCGGCGGATTGGTCATCCGCCCGATCGGATGAAGCTCCTTCTTCGACCAATCCGAGCCCGTTGCGGCTACGGATGAAATCGCGGCCACGGATGAAGAGGAATTCGCGTTCTCAAGCCGTCCGGCGGTATGTCCGTCACGCCGGACCTGCCGATGTCCCGCCGGTTCGCGGGAAGATCGGCCTTCCGGCCAATCCGCTCCCGCCGCAGCTCCGGATTACGCGCGAGCTCGCGACCGACCGGGAGGAGAAGTGATGGCACACGTTCCACTGACGGGCCTGAACGGGGCGGCCGGCGGTGGCGCACGGGGACGGCGGCGCACGGCCGTCGTGGGCAGTGGTGTGGCGGGGCTGACCGCGGCGTACGTGCTGAGCCGCGCCCACCACGTCACCCTGTACGAGGCCGACGACCGGCTCGGCGGCCACGCCCACACCCACGAGCTGACGTCGGGCGACGGTACAACGCACCGAGTCGACTCGGGCTTCATCGTGCACAACCGGCGCACCTACCCGCACCTGCTGCGGCTCTTCGACGAACTCGGCGTGACCACGCAGGAGTCGGAGATGAGCATGTCCGTGCGGTGCGAAGGCTGCGGACTGGAGTACGCCGGTGCACGAGGACTCGCGGGGCTGTTCGCCCGGCCGGGCAGCGCGTTGCGCGGGGCCTTTCTGCGGATGCTCGCCGAGGTACCCGCGTTCCACCGTGCGGCGCGCCGCACCCTGGCGCGGGAGCCCGGCAGTACCGCGACGCTGAGTGAGTTCCTCGAGCGCGAGGGCTTCTCCGTCTATTTCCGGGCTCACTTCATGACGCCGCTGGTCTCGGCGGTGTGGTCCTGCGACGCCGCCACCGCTCAGCGCTACCCGGCCGCCTACCTCTTCCGCTTCCTGGACCACCACGGAATGCTCTCCGTGACCGGCTCGCCCACTTGGCGCACCGTCACGGGCGGCTCCCGCACGTACGTCGACCGGGTCGCCGAACGCCTGGACTCGGTACGCCTCGCGGCCCCGGTCCGCACCCTGCGCCGGTATCCGGACGGCGTCGACATCACCACACACGACGGCACCACGCAGTCGTACGACTGCGTGGTCGTCGCCGCTCATCCGGACCAGGCACTCGGCCTCCTCGCCGATGCCACCCCGCTGGAGAAGGACGTCCTCGGCGCGTTCCGCTACTCCCGCAACGCCACCTTGCTCCACACCGACCAGCGCATCCTGCCCCGCGCCCGGGGCGCCCGCGCATCCTGGAACTACCTGATGCCGACGTGCTCGACCGGCACCGACCAGGTGCGGGTCAGCTACGACATGAACCGGCTCCAGCGCCTCGACGCTCCGGAGACGTACGTCGTCACCCTCGGCGGAGAGGACCGCGTGGCACCGGACCGGGTGCTGGCCCGGACGACGTACGAACACCCCGTCTACACACCGGAGTCGGTCGCCGCGCAGCGACGGCTGCCGGAGCTGAACACCGCGGTGACCGCGTTCGCGGGCGCCTATCACGGCTGGGGCTTCCACGAGGACGGCTGCCGCTCCGGAGCGGAGGCCGCCGCGGCGCTGGGGGTGCTCTGGTGACGGGGGCGCCCGCCCTGTACCGCTGTGCGATCAGTCATGTGCGGACCGCGCCCGTGCGGCACGCACTGCGCCATCGCACGTACATGTGGCTCATCGACCTCGACCATCCACCCGAACTCAATCGAGTTCTGCGGCCGCTGACACGGTTCGACGCCCGCGATCACTTCGCCGGCGACCAGCCGTCCATCCGTGCGGGACTCGACGCCTTCCTGGCCGGACACGGTGTGGATCTGGACGGCGGACCGGTCGTGATGCTCACTCACGCGCGTGTGTTCGGGTATGTGTTCAACCCTCTCACCCTGTACTGGTGCCACGACCGCGACGGCACCCCGCGGTGCGTGGTGGCCGAGGTCCACAACACTTACGGCGAGCGGCATTCCTACCTGTTGCGTCCGGACGAGACGGGAAGGGCGTACGTCGACAAGGAGTTCTACGTCTCGCCCTTCTTCCCCGTCGACGGCCGTTACCGCATGCGGCTGCCCAGGCCCGGCGACCGGCTCGACCTCACCGTGCACCTGGAGCGCGGCGGCGGCAGGCCCTTCACCGCGACCGTGCGCGGAACCCGCCGCGAGGTCACGACGGGCGCGCTCCTGGGACAGGCCCTGCGCCACCCGTGGTCGACCCTCGCCGTGTCGGTCGCCATCCGATTCCACGGCGTCCGTCTCTACCTGCGCCGACTGCCGATCCAGCCCCGCGCCGAGCACAAGAGTCCGGAGAACGCGTCATGACGGCAACCGATCCCCATCCCGCCGTACGACAGCCGGCCGCGCCGTCCCCGGTGTTCGCGACCGCCGTCGATCCCGCCCGCTGGCCCGATGTGGCCGCACCGCCCAAGTCGTCCTTCGCACGGACCACCGTCACGGCGGCCGTCCTGCGCGGCACGCTGGGACGCCTTCCCGTGCGCGTGCGATACCCCGATGGCACCACGGCCGGACAGGGCGGGCCCGTGCTGGACATCCACGACCCGAAGGCGTTCCACACCCGTGTCGGCAGGCAGGGCCTGATCGGCTTCGGCGAGTCGTACATGGCCGCCGAATGGGACGCGCCCGACCTTATCGCCGTCCTCACGGTGCTCGCGCAGAACGCGGCGCAGCTGATCCCGGCACCCCTGCAACGGCTGCGTCCGCTGTGGGCCACGCGGCAGCCGCGCGTCCAGCGCAACACGCCCGACGGCGCCCGCGACAACATCAGCCGCCACTACGACCTGTCCAACGACCTCTTCGCCCTCTTCCTCGACGACACCCTCACCTACTCGTCGGCCGTCTTCCGCGGCTTCCCGGCCAGTTGGGACCTGCTCGCCGCCGCCCAGCACCGCAAGATCGACCGGCTGCTGGACCTCGCCGGGATCGGGGCGGGCACCCGGGTACTGGAGATCGGCACCGGCTGGGGCGAACTCGCGATCCGGGCCGCCGCCCGCGGCGCCCGTGTCACCTCGCTCACCCTCTCCCGCGAACAGCGCGACCTGGCACTGCGGCGCATCGAAGCGGCGGGGCTGACCGACCGGGTCCGCATCGACCTGCGCGACTACCGCGAAGCACAGGGCACGTACGACGCCGTGGTGAGCGTGGAGATGATCGAGGCCGTCGGCGCCGAGTTCTGGCCCGAGTACTTCCGCACGCTCGACGACCGCCTGCTGCCCGGCGGACGGGCCGCCCTGCAGGCCATCACGATGCCGCACGACCGGATGCTGGCCACCAGGGACACCTTCACCTGGATCCAGAAGTACATCTTCCCCGGCGGTCTGCTGCCGTCCGTCGAGGCGGTGGCCGAGACCGTACGGGACCACACCCGGCTGCGGGTGGCGCGCCGCCACGCCTACGGAGCGCATTACGCCGAAACGCTGAGGCTGTGGCGCGAACGCTTCACCGAGCGTGCCGACGAGGTCGCCGCCCTCGGCTTCGACGACACCTTCCGCCGCATGTGGACCCTCTACCTCGCCTACTCCGAGGCGGGCTTCCGATCCGGATACCTCGACGTACAGCAGTACCTGTTCACCAAGGAGACCCCCGTCCGATGAGCACCATCCGAACGGCCAGGACCGGTGCCGCCCACCGGCTCGCCGCACTCGCCGGGACCGCACTCGGCGGCCCCCTCCCGGTGCGGCTGCGCACCTGGGACGGCAGCGAGGCGGGCCCGTCCCAGGGCCCCGTCGTCGTGGTGCGGTCCCGGCGCGCCCTGCGCCGACTGCTGTGGGAACCGGGCGAGCTCGGCCTGGCCCAGGCATACGTCACCGGCGAGGTCGACGTGGAGGGCGACCTCGGCCAGGCGCTGCGCGCCGTGTGGGCCGCCGCGCGGGAACGGCGCCTGCACACTCCCCGGCTCGGCCTCGCCGGCCTGGCCCGCGCCACCGGGACGGCAGTACTCCTCGGTGCGGCCGGTCCGCGCCCGGCCGCACCCGCCTCACAGGCGCGGCTGCGGGGCGCACTGCACAGCAGGACGCGGGACCGGGCCGCCATCAGCCACCATTACGACCTCTCCAACGATTTCTACCGGCTGCTCCTCGACGAGACCATGGCGTACTCGTGCGGCTATTGGGCAGGCGACGAGCCGGACTTCACCCTGGCCGACGCCCAGCACGCCAAGCTGGAGCTGATCTGCCGCAAACTCGGGCTGCGACCCGGCGCACGGCTTCTCGACATCGGCTGCGGCTGGGGCTCCCTCACCCTCCACGCGGCCCAGCGGTACGAGGCGCGGGTCACCGCGGTCACCCTCTCCCGGGAGCAGGCGGCGTACGTCCGAGAACAGGCCGCGGAGCGCGGGCTGGAGGACTTCGTGGACGTGGTGTGCCAGGACTACCGCGACATCGCGCACGGCCACTACGACGCCGTCGCCACCGTCGAGATGGGCGAGCACGTAGGCGACGCCGCATACCCGGCGTTCGCAGCGGCCCTGCACCGGAAGGTCAGCCCGCTGGGGAGGGTACTGGTGCAGCAGATGTCCCGCGGGACGAAGGCACCCGGCGGGGGAGCGTTCATCGAGGCGTACATCGCCCCCGACATGCACATGCGGCCGCTCGGCGAGACGGTCGCCCTGCTGGAGCAGGCCGGTCTGGAGGTGCGCTCGGTCGAGTCGCTGCGTGAGCACTACGTGCACACGGTCGCCGCCTGGCACCGCACACTCGAAGACCGATGGCAGGACGTCGTACGGCTCGTCGGCGAAGAGACCGCACGGGTGTGGCGGCTGTACCTGGCCGGCGGGGCCCTGGCGTTCGAGGAGCGGCGGATGGGCGTCGACCAGATCCTGGCCGTCCGGCCGGCGTCCGGCGGGAGCAGCGGCATGCCGACGACACCGGGGGACTGGTACGCGGGACTGGAGCGGCCGTGAGCGGGTTCGCCTGGAGCGCTTTCGCGGCCAACCTCGCCTGGGCCGCCGCGGCCTCGCTCGCGGTCATGCTGGTCACCTTCGCGCTCGCCGTACGCCGGGGCGTGCACCGGATCGTCGACGTCGCCTGGGGGGTCGCCTTCGCCGCCGTCGCCCTGGTGACCTGCGCGGCCTCGGCCGGCACCGGTGATGCGGGCCGACGGTTTCTGGTGACCGCGCTGACCTCGCTGTGGGGTCTGCGGCTGGCCGTGCACATCGCCCGCCGCGGCCGGGGCCACGGCGAGGACCCGCGCTACGAAGAGCTGCTGGCCAAGGCGCCGGGCCGCCGGAACCTGTACGCGCTGCGCACGGTCTACCTGGTGCAGGCGGCGCTCGTGTGGCTCGTGTCGCTGCCGGTCCAGGCCGCGCAGTACGTGCCCGGCCCGATGACGGGGTTCGCCGCGGCCGGCACGGCGGTCGTGGTGCTCGGGGTGGCCTTCGAGGCGATCGGGGACGCCCAGCTCGCCCGGTTCAAGGCGGATCCGGCCAACAAGGGCCGGATCATGGACCAGGGGCTGTGGCGCTATACCCGTCACCCCAACTACTTCGGTGACTTCTGTGTCTGGTGGGGGCTGTACCTGATCGCCTGCGACTCCGGCGCGGCCGCTGCCGTGACGGTCGTCTCGCCGCTGGTCATGAGCTTTCTGCTCATCTGGGGCAGCGGAAAGCGGCTCCTGGAGCGGCACATGGCCCAACGCCCCGGATACGCCGCCTACGCGGCCCGCACCAGCGGCTTCTTCCCGCGGCCACCCAGGTGAGCGGGGCCCCGTCGACTCCGGCGGGGCCCGGCCTCGTCAGGTGGAGAAGTGCATCAGGGCGAGCGGATCGGAGGTCGGCTGCCTGGAGCCGCCGGCGGGTTCGACGGTGATGCCCATGCCCGAGGCTCCGTCGACGGCGCCCTGCAGCAGGACGGTCTGGTCGCTGCGGTGGGGGTCCATCAGACCGGCGGACCGCATGGTGCCGTTGTCGTCGAACCACAGCTGGTAGACCTTCCCAGCGGGCGGATGCGCCATCTTGGAGACGACGAACACGGCCTTGTCCCGACTGCGGGAGACGACCACGGTGCCCGTGGCACCGCCGGCCAGTTCACCGGCCTCGGCCCTGGCATCCGGCGCGGCCAGGACGGCCGAGATCCCGGCCGCCCCCTGTTCGGCCTTGTGCGCCCGGCTCAGGGCGTCCTCGGCCCTGTGGTGCTGCCACACCGCGGTGCCGCCCAGCGCGGCGGCCGCCGCGAGGCAGGCGGCCAGCGCCCAGCGCGACAACGGGCGCGCGCGCAGTCCCGTGCGGCCCGAGCGGACGGGCACCGGGCCGCCGGGGGTCTCCTGGCGGACGGAGGTGATCCGGCGCAGTACCTGTTCGCGTAGCGCCGGACCGGGTGTCACGGAGACGGCGAGCCCCAGACGGGCCGCGGTGGCGCACAGTTCGTCGGTCTCCTGCGCGCACGCTTCGCAGGCCCCGAGGTGACGCTCGAACGCGTCGCGTTCCTCGTCGGACAGGGCGTGCAAGGCGTAGGCCCCGGTCATGAGATGCAGTTCCGCGGTCGTCACGCGGTCACCCCCAGGCAGTCGCGCAGCCGGATGAGCCCGTCACGCAGGCGGGTCTTGACCGTGCCCAGCGGGAGCGTCAGGGCCTCCGCCACCTCGCGGTAGGTCAGTCCGCGGTAGTAGGCGAGCGTGACGGCCTGGCACTGGATCTCGGTCAGCGTGCGCAGACAGCGCCGCACCTGCTCCCGCTCGAGCCGTGCCTCGACCTGTTCGGTCACCTCGTCGTAGTCGGGAGTCCGCTCCAACAGCGCGGCCTTGTGGTCGCGAGTCGCGGCGGCCTCGACCGAGCGCACGCGGTCCACCGCCCGCCGGTGAGCCAGCGTGAGGATCCAGTTGATGGCGGTGCCGCGGTCGGAGCGGTACCGAGGGGCGGTGCGCCACACCTCCACCAGCACCTCCTGGGCCACTTCCTCCGACTGCGCATGGTCGCGCAGCACGGCGCGGACGACGCCCAGAACCGGACTCGCGACGACGTCGTAGACAGCGGCGAACGCCTGCTCGTCGCCCAGAGCCACCCGGCTCACCAGCTCCTGCAGGTCCGGCTCCGTCGATGGATTCGTGCCGATGTGCACGGCTTCTTTCACGGGAGTCCTCCGTGGTCGGGACATGTCCGGGCGTAATCCGATCCTGCACCGTCGGCGGATTGGTCTCGGCCCGGATGAAAGCGCAGGTGGCGCCTGGGCGGTGATCCCGCCACCGGCCACCCCGTTTCGGGGCCCGGTCCGGCAACGACGGTTCCAACCGCGCCCACTGGGCGGCACTCAACGACACACCGGAGAAACGACCCTGGGCGGCCCGCGGCGGCTGCCCCGTACTGAATCGCAGCGGGGGGCTCGCCGCCACGGCCCTGCCGGCGGCAGCTGCGCATTCCCCTTTCAGGGTGTGATCTACCTTTCCCCCCTTCGTGTTGCCCGCGGCGGAGATCCCGCACTAGAGTCTCAATAGATAGAACGTTCTATCTACTTAACTCTCGCCCGGCGGTCCACGACGGGGACGACGAACCGCGCGGTCCGTATGCCACTGAAGGAGAATCAGGTGTTCCACCATCGCCCCGGCCGTTTCGCGGCCCTTGCCATCACGGGTCTCGCTCTGGCCGCCGGCGTGAGCCCCGGTGCTTTCGCCGCGCCGGACCACCACACCGGGCACGAAGCCAAGCCGACCGTCGTCCTCGTACACGGCGCATGGGCGGACTCGTCCAGCTGGAGCGGGGTCGTCAAGCGTCTGCAGGCCGACGGATATCCGGTGGCGGCTCCGGCCACGCCCCTGCGCGGCCTCCGCAGCGACTCCGCCTACCTGGCCGACTACCTCAAGACCATCAGGGGCCCGATCGTCCTGGTGGGCCACTCCTACGGCGGCGCAGTCATCACCAACGCGGCCACTGGCAACCCCCATGTGAAGGCGCTCGTCTACATCGCCGCCTTCGCGCCCGACAAGGGAGAGAGCGCCGCGGAGCTGATCGGCAAGTTCCCCGGCAGCCACCTCAGCGACGACCCCAACGCCCCCCTGCCCACGGCCCTGATCCCGGTTCCCTTCACGCAGGCCGACGGCAGTACCGGAACCGACCTCTACATCAAGCCCGACAAGTACCGCGACGTCTTCCTCAGCAACCAGGTCAACAGGGCCAAGGCCGCCGAACTGGCCACCACGCAACGGCCCATCACGGCTCAGGCCGTCGGGGAGCCGTCCGGGACCCCGGCTTGGAAGACCATCCCGTCGTGGTACCTGGTCGCCGATGGCGACCACACCATTCCCGCCGCCGCGGAACGGGCCATGGCCTCCCGGGCCCACGCGCACACCGTCGAGGTCGACGGGCCGCACGCCGTCGCCGTGACCGATCCGCACGCCGTGACCCGTCTCGTCGAGCGGGCCGCGACCGCTCGGTGACTGCAGTGGTGGGGGGGGGCGCGCCCGCCGGG
>NZ_JBHYKH010000048.1:10427-29434 GCF_042741275.1 Streptomyces sp. NPDC058964 | reverse complement strand
GAGTTTTTACATTTTCTGGGGGGCTGGGTTTTGTTTAAAAGAGACTGGCGTACGGCATCACGGGCATGGAGCGGACGGACGTCCCCGGTCTCGCCACCGGGTCGGACGGCCGGTGGGAGTACCCGGAACTGGTGAAGCCGCCGCTGCCGGCCGGCAGCCCGGGTCCGTTCGCCGAGGCGAACCAGGCGGGCGCGCACTACGCCGACCTGCGCGAGCTGCTGCTGCCCGCGCCGAAGGGCGCCAAGGCCGACGGCGCACTGCGCGGCGAGGACGGCTGGCTGGCGATGAAGGACTTCCTCGCGCAGTACTCCAAGAAGGAGGACCGCGATGAGCTCGGGCAGAAGCTGACCGACTACGGTCTGCGGCACGTCGCGGCCCGCGGCTGGATCACGCGGGACGGCACACGGACCCGGATCTACCTGCTCCAGTTCGGCACCGCGACGGCCACGGACAAGCTGCTCAGCAGCGATCTCACCGTCTACGACGCGCTGCCCTACACCGTGCGGGGCGCCGACTCCTACGCCCGGGACGAGAAGTTCCCGGACGCCGCCGAGCTCCCGGACATCACCCTGGCGCCGTACGCCGAGGCGAAGCCGTACGGCACCGAGCAGGTCCGGCTGGCCTACCTGGCGGCCGGGGACACCCTGGGGATGATCGTCCAGTCCCGGAAGGGCACGGCGCTGGCCGTCCCGTTCCAGCAGACGGTGACCCTGCAGAGCCAGCTGCTGGACTGACCCCGTACGCCCGTGAGGGCACACCTCGCAAGGAGGGCCGGGCCCCGGCCGCGTAAGCTGGGGCACGGCCCTGTGCATGCCCACCCTCGCTCAAGGAGCACTCCGTGGAGACTTTCTACGAAACCCTGTTGGTCCTGGTCTGCGTCGGCGTCCTCGCCTTCGCCGGGCTGACCGTGAAGAAGCTGTACCAGGGCCAGCGCTGACCCACGTCTAGGAACTGCCTGTCATGATCGAGATCCCGTCCGACCTCCACAAGGACCTGGTTCCCCTCGCCTTCCTGCTCGGCAACTGGGCCGGCGCGGGCGTGCACGACTTCCCCGGCTCAGAGAAGTGCAACTTCGGGCAGGAGGTCACCTTCACCCACGACGGGCGGGACTTCCTGGAGTACCGCTCTCGCACCTGGGTGCTGGACAACGACGGGAACAAGGTCCGTCCCCTGGAGTCCGAGTCCGGCTTCTGGCGTATCGACGACGTCCGCAAGGTCGAGGTCACGATGACCCGCGACGACGGTGTCATCGAGATCTGGTACGGCGAGCTCGCCGACAAGAAGCCGCAGATCGACCTGGTCACGGACGCGGTGGCGCGTACGGCCGCCTCACGGCCGTACAGCGGTGGCAAGCGTCTGTACGGCTACGTCAAGAGCGACCTCATGTGGGTCGGCGAGAAGCAGACCCCCGAGGTCGAGCTGCGCCCCTACATGTCGGCCCACCTGAAGAAGGTCGTCACTCCGGAGGAGGTCGAGCGCTGGGCCAAGGCCCTGCCCGACGACATGCCGGACGACGGGATCGCCTTCTTCAAGTAGTCCTAGACTCTCTGGTGTGGTGAGCACCGACTGGAAGAGCGACCTCAGGCAGCGCGGCTACCGGCTGACGCCGCAGCGGCAACTCGTGCTCGAAGCCGTGGACACCCTTGAGCACGCGACCCCCGACGACATCCTCGTGGAAGTGAGGAAGACGGCGTCGGGGGTCAACATTTCCACCGTGTACCGCACCCTCGAACTGCTCGAGGAGCTCGGCCTCGTCTCGCACGCCCATCTCGGTCACGGCGCCCCGACCTACCACCTCGCGGACCGCCACCACCACATCCACCTGGTCTGCCGGGACTGCCAGAACGTCATCGAGGCGGACGTGGACGTGGCGGCCGAGTTCACGGCCAAGCTCCGGGAGACGTTCGGCTTCGACACGGACATGAAGCACTTCGCGATCTTCGGCCGCTGCAAGGACTGCTCTCTCAAGAGTTCAATTACCAAGTCGTAGGCTTACGCGTATGAAGAGCCCCCTGCTGTCCCTGCCCGGCGCCGTCCCTGCCGAGGGCGTGGACGAAGGCGTCGCCGCCCACTACGGCGACCTGTTCCGCGAGCAGCGTGCCCTCGCCGACGGCACCGGATTCGTCGACCTCTCGCACCGCGGTGTCGTCACCGTCACCGGCGAGGACCGGCTGAGCTGGCTGCACCTGCTGCTCACCCAGCACGTCAGCGAGCTCCCCGCGGGCGAGGCCACCGAGGCGCTGATCCTGTCCGCGCACGGCCACATCGAGCACGCGCTGTACCTGGTGGACGACGGCACGACGGTCTGGGCCCATGTGGAGCCCGGCACCCAGGACGATCTGATCGCGTACCTGGAGTCGATGAAGTTCTTCTACCGGGTCGAAGTGGCCGACCGGACGGACGACTTCGCGCTCGTCCATCTGCCGGCCGGTTCGATCGCCGAGGTCCCCGAGGGCGTCGTCGTGCGTGAGACGGCGTACGGCCGTGACCTCTTCCTGCCCCGCGCGGACCTGGAGTCCTACGCGCGGAAGGCGGGCCCCGCGGCCGGGATCCTCGCCCACGAGGCCCTGCGCGTCGAACACCACCGCCCGCGCCTGGGCTTCGAGACCGACCACCGCACCATCCCGCACGAGCTGGGCTGGATCGGCACGGCGGTGCATCTGCAGAAGGGCTGCTACCGGGGCCAGGAGACGGTCGCCCGCGTCCAGAACCTCGGCAAGCCCCCGCGCCGGCTGGTCTTCCTCCACCTCGACGGCAGCGACGTCCATCTGCCGGTGCACGGCACCGAGATCCGGCTCGCGGACGAGGGGCCGGACGGCCGCGGTATTGGCTTCGTCACCACGTCCGTACGCCACCACGAGCTGGGCCCGATCGCCCTTGCCCTGGTCAAGCGGAACGTCCCGGTGGACGCGCCGCTGGTGGCGGGGGACACCGCCGCCGCCCAGGAGACGGTCGTGGCCCCCTAGACCTCGATCAGGACGGTGAACGGGCCGTCGTTCGTCAGCGAGACCCGCATCTGCGCGCCGAACCGGCCCGTCGCCACCGTCGCGCCCAGCGAGCGCAGCCGGGCGACCACCTCGTCGACCAGCGGCTCGGCCACATCGCCGGGAGCGGCCGCGTTCCAGGTCGGGCGGCGGCCCTTGCGCGCGTCCCCGTAGAGCGTGAACTGGCTGATGACGAGCAGCGGCGCGGCGATGTCGCTGCACGACTTCTCGTCGTGCAGCATCCGGACGGACCAGAGCTTGCGGGCGAGCTGGGCCGCCTTCTCCTTGGTGTCCTCATGGGTCACCCCGACGAGGACGCACAGCCCCTCGCCGGTGATCTCACCCACGGTCTCGCCGTCCACGACGACGCTCGCGCCGTCCACCCTCTGCACCACTGCACGCATGCGGACCATGATGCCGGGTGCCGCGACCGCGTTCGCGGGTGGCCTATTTTTGATCCTTAAGCCCCCATCTGGGGCCGTTAGGGGGCACTCGGTCACATAGCGGCCACTTGGGGTGGCACGATGCTTCCGTACGCCGGTCGAGGGGACGGTAGAGGCACATGAGCACACCGAGCGCCGGGCAGCCGCCCGGGGCGGTCGCGGCCGCCCGCGAGGGAGGTCCGGACACGCACAGGCCGCCCGCGCAGCGCAGCGACAGCACACCGCTGCCCGCGGACCCTCCCGAGCACGACCTGACCCTGCTGAGCCTGCCGGAACTGCGCACGCTGCGCCGGGACGCCCAGCGCGACGAGGCGGACCTCAGTTACGTGCGGCGGCTGCTGCAGGGCCGGATCGACATCCTGCGCGCGGAACTGTCCCGCCGCGGACCCGCCTCGCCGGTGACGCCCGAGGACGCCCCCGCGGCCGCCCCGGTGGTCGCCCGCCTCCCGGAGATCCTCACCGACGCCCCGGCCCGCCACCGCTCCTCGGCCCGCCACGTGACGCTCGGTACGCCGCACAACGAGGAGTACCGGCGGCTCGCCGCCGAGATGCTCGCCGAGGTAGAGCTCTCCGACCTGCGTGCCCGCACCGACCCGGAGCTGAACGCCGCGATGGGCCGGCTCGTCCGCTACGAACAGCAGGTCTCCCGCCGCCGCCAGCACCTCCAGCGCACGACCGACGAGTGCAGCGCGGAGATCACCCGGCGGTACCGGGACGGTGAGGCGCAGGTGGACGACCTGCTGACCTGAGGGGCGGGCGGGCGGAAATCCGCGCGACACCGCGGGGCCGTGGACCTACCGTGAGCCCATGAGCCGCCCCACCGCAGACATCGATGTACGTCCTGTCACCGAGGCCGAGTTCGCCGACTGGCAACGCGCCCTGAACACCGGTTTCCTGCGGGAGCCGGTTCTGTCTCCGGAGCACCTGGAGGCCCGCCGGAGCCAGTTCGTGCCCGGCCGTCTCCTCGGCGCCTTCGACGGCGGCCGGTGTGTCGCGACCTTCCGTTCCTTCACCCAGGAGGTCACGGCCGTGGGCGGCGCGGCCGTACCCGCCGACGCGATCTCCAACGTCACGGTCAGCCCGACCCACCGCCGCCGGGGCCTGCTCACCCGCATGATGAGCCAGGACCTCGCCGCCGCGAAGGAGCGTGGGGACGTCGTCGCCACGCTCATCGCCGCCGAGTACCCGATCTACGGCCGCTACGGCTTCGGCCCGGCCACGTGGATGACGGAGTGGACCGTCGACGTGCCCCGCACCGGCCTGGACCCCCGCTGGTCCGGCCCGGAGGACGGCGGCCGTATCGACCTCGTCGACGGCGAGGACGTACGCAAGACCGGCCCGGAACTGCACGAGCGCATACGCCGCTCCCAGCCCGGTGCGGTCAGCCGTGACGAGCTGTGGTGGCGGCTGCAGACGGGCGCCGTGCGCTTCGGCGGCAACTGGACCGAACCCTTCTACGCCGTCTACCGTTCGGCGTCCGGCGAGGTCGAGGGCATGGTGTCGTACGAGTCGGACGACAACTGGCACGGCAAGCAGCCGCAGAACACGGTCGAGGTGAACTGGCTGCTGGCGTCGACCCCGGCGGCCCAGCGCCACCTGTGGCGCTACCTCTGCTCGATCGACTGGATCACCAAGGTGAAGAGCGGCTGGCGGTCGCCCGACGACCTGCTGCCCTGCTTCCTCCCCGACCCGCGCGCGGCGAAGGTCACCACGCAGGGCGACTGGCTGTGGGTGCGGATCCTGGACGTCGTACGCGCCCTCGAGGCGCGGACGTACGAGGGGACGGGATCGCTGGTGCTGGAGCTCACCGACCGGCTCGGCCTGGCCGGGGGCCGTTACCGGCTGGAGGCCTCGCCCGCCGGCGCGTCCTGCACGCCGACCACGGAGGCCGCCGGACTGGTCATGGACGTCGCCGACCTGGCGGCCCTGTGGCTCGGCGACGGGACGGCGACGCGCCTGGTCGCGCTGGACCGGGCCCGGGAAGAAGAAGAGGGCGCCGCCCGGGTGGCCGACGCCCTGCTGCACACGTCCGGGCGACCGTGGTGCCCGGACATCTTCTGAACCCTCCCTCCTCCCGACGGCGGTACTGACTGGTCTCATCCGTAGCGAGCTGTTGAGTTGTGGCTGTGCGCTGACGATGTTGAGTTGTCGGTGTTGAGTTGTGACTGTGCGTTCAGTTGTGGCTGTGCCTCTGTGCCGCTGCGGTTCGCTACCGGCCGGTCCGGCCTGCCGAGCTCCCGGCTCCCCTCCGGAAGGGAGCCCGGTCGGCCAACCGCCGGGAAGTTTGACCATGTTGCTTGAGTTGGCTACCAACTCCACAGTACTTATCTCCGCTTGGAAGCGACGCATAACCACCTTTCCGTGAACTGCCGGAAGATGGCGCGAAGTTGTAGTGTTTCTTCGTGGACCCGGAACACGCCTCCGTCAATGGACGGAAGAGGTCACAACGGCCACGGAAGTCACATCGTGAGGTGGCCGACGAGTTGCGCACCCGGATCACCTCAGGGGTGCTGCGGCCGGGGCAGCGCATGCCCACGCAGGCCAAGCTGGCGGACGAGTTCGGGGTGGAGCGCGGAGCCGTGCGGCAGGCGCTGCGCATCCTGCAGTCGGAGCACCTGCTCACCAACGTCTCGAAGGGCAGCCCCGCCACAGTGGCCCCGAATCCGGGCCGGAGCCTGCTCACGGCCGGCCCCGGAGCCGCTCCGCAGCCCACCATGGTGTCGCTCGCCCCACGGACGGCCGCCGCCTTCGCGGCCCCGCACGTCGAGATCGACGCCCTGTGCCTGACCTCGGTCTCGCTCACACTGGCGATCGGCGAACCGCTGCGCCAGATCCACGCGGGGCGATTGAAACCGGCCAAGGTCGACGTCCGGGTCCTGCTGCCGAGCCGTGACATCGAGCTCGCCTTTCCGGCACCCGTGGGCGACGCCTCGGCCGCCGGCCTGCTGCGCCGGCGCTGGCTCGCCCAGCGCAACGCCCAGGGCCAGGTGCTCCGGCACAACCTGCTGGCCCTGCGCGCCACGCACGGCATCGACGTGCGCGTGTCCTTCCGCGCGCTGCCCTTCACCCCGCCGGTGAAGCTGTATCTGCTCAACGGCACGGAGGCGCTCTTCGCGTACTACACGTTGACCAGGCGCGAGCGGGAGATCGAGCACGAGCACCTGGAGATGTACGACGCCGAGGGAACCCGGTCGATGCTCTTCGCCTTCGAGCAGGGGGCCGGGCTGCGGGACACGACGTTCGTGGAGCAGTCCCATCTGTGGTTCAACGCGCTGTGGGAGACGATCAGTTCGGAGCTCCAGCTCACCTAGCGGAGCCGTGAACGCGGTTCGTCACAGGGCGGGCCCCGCGAGCAGGACCGCGAGCAGAACGGCGCCGGCCGAGCTGACGGCCGGGCTCTTCGCCTTGATGCCGATGGTGAACAGCAGCAGGCCGACGATTCCGGTGGCACCGTACTTCCACTGGACGAGCTGCTCGAAGCCGACGACGAACACGGCGGAGATGAGGGCAAGGGCAGGCACGATGATTCCCCCTTCGGGCTGCCGGGAAGCAAAACTTCCGCCAACTCGAGTGAGTTGGCAGCCAACTCTGAGTAGGTTGTCCCCACTTGGCAGCTCTATATAAACAACTTTCGAACAACTCCCTTTGGATAAATCAAAGTTGTAGCGTTTGGTCGTGGCTCAGGAGAACGTGGCAGTGAACGGCAGCAGAAGGCTCACGCCGCAGGAGATCGCCGACACCCTGCGGGAACGGATCCGCGTCGGCGACCTCAAGGCGGGAGACCGCCTGCCGACCCAGGCCGGGCTCGCCGAGGAGTTCGGCGTGGAGCGCGGCGCCGTGCGCCAAGCCCTGCGGTCACTCCAGGCCGACGGCCTCCTGAGCAACGTCAGCAAGGGCAGTCCGCCGCGGATCGCGGAGCCGGCCCCCGCCCACGACGAGCCCCAGCCCACCATGGTCGGTCTCGGCCCCCGGGTGACGGAGGCCTTCTCGTCGCCCCGGGTCCGGGTCGACGCGGTCTGTCTCACGGCCGGGAGCCTCATGCTGGCGTTGAGCGAGCCCCTCCGCGAGATCCACGCGGGCCGGCTCAGGCCGGAGCGGATCGACGTGCGCGTCCTGCTCCCGTCCCGGGACATCGACCTGGCCTTTCCGGTGCCCGTGGACGGCCGGGGCGAAGACGACCCCGTGCACCAGCGCTGGCTGGCGATGCGCAACGCCCAGGCCCAGGTCCTCCAGTACAACCTGAACGCCCTGCGCTCCACCCACGACATCGACGTGCACGTCACCTTCCGCGGGCTGCCGTTGACACCTCCGGCGAAGCTGTATCTGCTCAACGGCTCGGAGGCGCTCTTCGCCTACTACATGGTCACCCGCCGCGTGGAGCCCACCGACAGCGGAACGCTGGAGATGTACGACGCGCTGGGCCTCAAGTCCCTGCTCTTTTCCTTCGAGAGCCGACGGAGCCGGCGCGACGCGGCGTTCGTGGAGCAATCGCAGAAGTGGTTCGACGCCCTCTGGGAAACCATCACCACGGACCTGACACTCTCCCAGTGACCCCTGAGTGATCCTTTGGGACTTCGACGGACCGATCCGCCGGCCTTTCGCGCGGCACAGCGAGTCGACTGCCCGCGAACGTCTCCGTGGTTCCGGCGGACCAGTCAAATCCGCTTCTGCGCGAACTGGATTGGACTGCTTGCTTCAGGCCTGAGTCATGAGCAGCACCAGCAGCACGGCCCCGATGGAGGAGCAGGTAGCGTTCTGGGCCTTGATTCCTGCTCCGACGAGCACGAGGGCGAGAATACCGACTCCGCCGTAGCGGGTCTCAATCATGTGGTCGAAACCCATGGCGAAGGCGGCGCACATCAGTCGTGTCGCAATCATGGCTCCCCCAGTCGTCGCGTACTCCACGCGATCAAGTAGTCGTCCAATTGGACTGGTCTGGCTGAGGGGGTTCTGCCCTAATCCCGTGATCGCCTAACCGAAAGGACGGTTGGACTGATGATTTGACTGAGAGTTGGCCCGCTTGTCGGATCGCTCGGTACTCGAGGAGGTTGGCATCCAACTGGAGCCAAGTTGTCTCATCTTGGTCGACCTTCATTGACAGCTATCAAACAACTCCCTCTAGATGGATCAAAGTTGTAACGTTTGGTCGTGACCGAGGAGCACGTGGCCGTGGACCGCAGCAGAAGGTTCTCGCCCCAGGAGATCGCGGATGTCCTGCGGGAGCGGATCCGCACGGGCGAGCTCAAAGTGGGAGCCCGTATGCCCACTCAGGCGGAGCTGGCCGAGGAGTTCGGCGTGGAGCGCGGCGCCGTGCGCCAGGCTTTGGGGCTGCTGCAGGCCGACGGACTGCTGAGCAACGTGACCAAGGGCAGTCCGCCGCGGGTCGCGGAACTGGTGACTCGCCGGAGCGGCCCCCAGCCGACGATGGTGGGGCTGTCCCCCAGGCTGACGGAGGCGTTCGCGGCCGCGCATGTCAGCATCGACGTCGTATGTCATACGGCCGAGACCTTGATGCTGGCGGTCGGCGAGCCGCTCCGGCTGATCCACGAGGGCCGTATCCGCCCCGATGCGATCGACGTCCGGATTCTCGTGCCGTCGCGGGACATCACGCTCGCCTTCCCGGTACCGGTGGAGGGGCCCGGCGAGGGCGACCCTGTGCATCAGCGCTGGTTGGCGATGCGCAATGCCCAGGGACAGGTCCTGCGGCACAACCTTCAGGCCCTGCGTTCCACGCACGGCATCGACGTGCGGGTGGCCTTCCGCGCGCTGCCGTTCACCCCGCCCATCAAGATGTACCTGATCAACGGGGAAGAGGCGCTGATCGGGTATTACATGCTGACCCGGCGGGAGGAGGAGTGGATGAGCCAGACGCTCGACATGTACGACGCCCTCGGCTCGAAATCCCTCCTCTTCTCCTTCGAGAAGAAGGGCGGAGCGCGGGACGCGTCGTTCGTGGAGGAATCCCAGAAGTGGTTCGACGCCCTCTGGGAAACCATCACCACGGACCTGACACTCTCCTAGTGACCTCTGACACGAAACAGACTCATCTGGCGACAGAGCAGAGTGCGGCCCTGCGGGAGCCGGTCATGCGTGCGAGGGTGGTGCTCTGGGACTTCGACGGACCGATCTGCAGACTGTTCGCCCGGCATTCGGCGCAGCAGGTGGCCGATGAACTGATGCGGTGGCTGGGCGAGCAGAGCCCGCGGGACCTGGCGGCGGATGCCGCCCAGGAGTCTCCTGATCCGCATGAGCTTCTGCGCGCCGTCGACCGCAGGCACCCCGGCAGTGACCTGGTCCGCCGGCTGGAGGAACGTCTCACACTGGAGGAACTGCGCGCCGTTCCGTCGGCGATGCCCACCGCGTACGCGGACCCGTTGATCCGCACCTGGCGTGCGGTCGGCTCACGAATGGCCGTGACCAGCAACAACTCCCCGCGGGCTGTGCAGATGTATTTGGAGAAGCGTGATCTGCTGGCCTGCTTCACCCCCCACATCTACGGCAGGCCCGAGGATCTCCGCCGGCTCAAGCCCGACCCGGACTGCCTCAACCGCGCCCTGGCCGCGATGGGAGCGGATCCGTCCCGCGCGGTGATGATCGGCGATGCCCCCACCGACTTCACCGCCGCCTCGCTCACGGGTGTGCCCTTCATCGGCTACGCGACGACCGAGAGGAGGGCGCAGCGGCTGTGGGATGCGGGGGCCGAGGTGGTCGTGGCCTCGCTCGAACCGTTGCTGCGTGTCCTCCGGGAAGCGTGACGGTGCGGCACCTCCGCCTGCCGGACGCCGGGCACGCCAATCTCCAGCCGATCGGCCTCCTGAAGCCGAATTGACTGAACCCGATCAAGCATCTCCGGCAATAATCAGTCCAATAGGAGTGATTGGATGGCCGGAAGCAGTGCGTTCCATGTCTGAGGGCGCTAGGTTCGGTCTGTGGCTACCTCAGGACATGCGGGAAGCGGAGGAAGGGCGTCCACCCTGGTGGAGTCCGTGCTTCGGGAGCAGCTTGCCAATGGGACCTACCGGGAGGGTCAGTCACTGCCGACGCAGCGGCAGCTCGCCCAGGAGTTCGGGGTGAGCCGGGACACCATCCAGCGTGTGCTGCGCAAGCTGACGGACGAGGGCTGGGTCGACTCCCGGCAGGGCAGCGGTATGCGTGTCCTTAAGGTGCCGGAGCTGACACCGGTGGACCCGCGCCCGAAGCGGCGGACCGCCCCCTCCCTGGGGCCGTTGATCCACCACGCTTTCGAGCAGCCCGAAGTCGCCATCGACACCTTCGCGCTGACCTCGGAAACGCTGTGGAACCACCTGAAGGTCCAGGCCGAGCGGGTGGCCAGCGGGGAGGTCGTTCCGGAGCGCGTGCGGCTGCGCATGCTGCTGCCCTCGGAGAACGTGAGGCTCGCCTACCCCGCTGCCACGGACCCGGAGGACGACCGGGTCTGGGAGCGCTGGCGGGACATGGCGCGGAGGCACGTCATCGGGATCGCCGGCCTGATGGGGCAACTGCGCGAGTTGGGCGTGGACGCCGCGGCGGAGGTCCGCCGCGTTCCGCTGACCCCGCAGTTCAAGCTGTACGTGGTCAACGAAGAGGACTTGCTGTACGGGCTCTACGAGGTGCTCGAGCGCACGATCGTCCTTGACGACGGAACCGAGGTGCGGGCTCTGGACGTACTCGGTCTCGGCTCGGTGCTCTCCCACTACCGTGGAGACCCGGCGGAGGCCGAGGCGGATCACGGCCACTACTACGAAACCATGAAGGCCATTTTCGAGTCGTACTGGGAACGTCTGAGCGGCGTCGAGGATGACATCTGAGCGGCAGCTGAACGGATACGGAGAATTACTCGTATCCGGCTGGTGAGGTGCTGTCCACATGGTGACATGACGTGAGAATGGCCATCCCGGCCACTATCCTCTCGGCGCATGTCGCACCCTCTGCCCCGCGGAGCGCACCTGTCACTCGTGCGCGTCTTCGCGGAGGCGCGGCGCCGCAGCCCCGATGGGGAGGTGGTTTCCGGCCATCACAACATGAACCGCATCGCAGCGCTGCGGCAGCCGCTGGCGTTCCTTCTGCGGAAGCCGTCCGGGCGGATTCTCGCCAAGTTCCGTACCCCCTTTCACGCGGTCGAGGTAGTGCCTCGGATCTGGCCGAGCGAGGCCCAGGTGCTGCGCGCACTGGAAGCGCGGGTGAGCGGCGTCCCCCGCTGTCTGGCCGACTTCGGAGAATGGTCACTGCATGAGTACATCGACGGACAGGCCCTGGCCGACCTCGTTCCCGACGGCCCCGTCGGCAGCGAGCGGCTCATGGCGCTGGCCGGGTTCTTCGCCTGTCTGGCCGATGTGACCGAGGACGAGCTGCCGCCACTTCCCGCGGACTGGCCGCGCGACACCGACAGCCGTGGCTTCCTGGAGTGGATCGCGCGGTTCGCGAAGGAGAGGGTGCAGCTCTCCAATCAGCCCCGCTTCGGTTGGCTGTTCGAAGCGATCGGCGTTCCCGAGGACGCCATCGACCGCTTCATGCGTTCGGCCCCCGCCCTGACTCCGCGTCCGTTCGCCCTGCTCCACACGGATGTCCACCGGGCCAATGTCGTGATGGCCCGGACGCCGGAGGGGGAGCGCCTGTCGGTGATCGACTGGGAACTCGCGCTGTTCGGTGACCCGTTGCACGACCTGGCCACCCATTTGGTACGGATGAACTACGACAAGGCGGAGCAGGACCTGATGGTCCGTATGTGGGCGGACGCCATGCGCCGTGCCGGTCATGAGCCGATGACGGCGGGTATGCAGGTGGACTTGCCCGTCTATCTCGGCTTCGAATACGTCCAGTCGGTGTTTCCCGATGTGATGCGGGCCGCGCTGCTCCTTCCGGACCGCCCCGGCGAACGGGACCTCGGTCTTGCGGCCGAGCGCATCCGCCGGGCCCTCCAGCGGGCCCGTGAGCCGCTGGGGCTGCTCGACGAAGTCCCGGACGAGCGAGTGGTCGTCACCGCCCTGCGCGAATGGGTCGCGAGCGACAAGGCCCGCCGTCAGGAGGGGCCCGGCGCTGTGGACTGCCGGGGGGACAGGTAGGCGCGCAGGTGGGACGAAGGGAACGGCATGGTGGACGACCTCGGTGAGGTCCGGATGGCGCGACAGATGATCGAGGGGGCGGGCTGCGTGCTGTTCGACTTCGACGGGCCGATCTGTCGTCTCTTCCCAGAGGGCCGGTCGGCGCCGCTGGCCGATGAACTGCGTCGGCTGGCCGTCAAATTCGGCGCGGGAGACGTCCTCACCGAGGCGGAACGCGAGGACATCGATCCGCATGTGGTGCTGAGGGCCGTGTTCCGGGCGCGACACGACACGGACGTGCGTCTGCCGGCGCTGCTGGAGGAGTGTCTGGCCGCGGGCGAACGGTCGGCCGCGGAGGCCGCCTGGCCCACTCCGTACGCCGCCGACCTCGTCCGCAGTCTGGCCGGCAGGGGGTGCCGCCTGGCCATCGTCACCAACAATTCCGCCGAGGCCGCGCGTCTCTATCTGTCCCGTGCCGGCCTGCTCGGTCATTTCGAGACCATTCAGGGCCGTACAGCCGATCCCCGCCTGATGAAACCGGACCCCGACGTCCTGTCCCGCGCGCTCGCCGGGCTCGGCGTCGGGCCTGGTGGCGCGGTGATGATCGGCGACAGCGGTACGGACTTCCAGGCCGCGCGGAGTGCGGGGTCGGCGTTCGTCGGATACGGGCGCAACGAGCGCAAGGTGCGGGGGCTTCGGCAGGCCGGCGTCAGTGTGCTGGTGACCTCCTACCGGCCTCTGCTGCGGGCTGACTGAGCGGGGGCGGCGATCCGGGCGATCGGGCGCGTACCGCCCTCGTCCGCACCGCATGCGACACATGTTCGGAAGCGCCGGTGCGTAGGCTCGGCCCATGGGTGAGGAGATGGGCCTGCGCGAGCGCAAGAAGCTGCGGATGTACCAGGAGGTGTCCGGCGTCGCCGTGCGGCTCTTCCTGGAGAAGGGGTTCGACGCCGTGTCGGTCGCGGAGGTCGCCGCGGCCGCGGGGATCTCCAAGCCGACCCTCTTCCGGTACTTCCCGGCCAAGGAGGACCTCGTCCTCCAGCAGATCGCCGACCACCGGGACGAGGCCGCACGGGTGGCCGCCGGACAGCCGCGGCCGGTCGACGCGCTGCGGCGGCACTTCCTCGACGCGCTCGACCGGTGCGATCCGATCACCGGGCTGAACGACGACCCCGGCGTGCTCGCCTTCCATTCGCTGCTGTACGGGACTCCGGCCCTGGTGGCGCGGCTGTACGAGTACCAGGAGCGGTCGGAGGAGGCGCTGGCCGAGGCGCTCGGCGGGGGTCTTGACGCGCGGCTCGCCGCCGCGCAGATCATCGCCGTGCGGCGGATCCTCGCGCAGGAGAACTGGCGGCGGGTCGTGGCCGGGGAGGGTGTGGAGCGGGTGCGGGCGGACGCGGTGGCGGCGGCCGAGCGCGCGTTCGGGCGGCTGGAGACCACACTTGAGACTCGGTAAAAAATGTAACTCGGTTAAGTAATTTGGGTAGGGTGGGTGGCATGACGTCACCCCGCCCCGCCCTCGAGGACTCCCTCCACGACGAACGCGCGTACCACGACACCTGCCGCGCCGCCCTCGCCGCCATGGTCGACGGAGCGGCCGAACAGGTCGTCACCGGCGAGGACGTCTCCGCCTCCGGTGCCGACGCCGAAGTCCTCGGGTACCAGCTGCGCAGCCGGGCCAAGGCGCTCACCGAACTGCCCGAAGGGCCGCTGTTCTTCGGGCGGCTGGACTTCGGCGCGGGCGACGGCGAGCACGGCGGTCAGCGGTACCACGTCGGCCGGCTGCGGATCACCGAGCATCCGGCCGCCCCGCCCCTGGTCGTCGACTGGCGTGCCCCCGTCTCCCGCGCCTTCTACCAGGCGAGCGCCCTCGACCCGCAGGGCGTGGCCGTACGGCGCCGCTTCGGCTGGGCGCCGGGCAGCCGCGGCCACTGCGCCGACCTCACCGGGATGGAGGACGAACACCTGGGCAGGGGCGAGTCGGGGAGCGGCGACATCGTCGCCCGGGAGATCGAGCGGCCGCGTGTCGGGCCCATGCGGGACATCGCCGCGACCATCCAGCCCGATCAGGACGACCTCGTACGCGCCGACCTCACCGGCTCCGTGTGCGTGCAGGGCGCCCCGGGCACCGGCAAGACCGCCGTCGGACTCCACCGCGCCGCGTATCTGCTGTACACCCACCCGCAGCGCATGCGGCGCGCCGGCCTGCTGATCCTCGGCCCGAACCGGACCTTCCTCTCCTACATCGCCGAGGTGCTGCCCTCCCTCGGTGAGACCGGCGTGCGCCAGACCACCCTCCACGAGGAGATCGGCCGCCACCCGGTCACCGGGACCGACACCCAGCGGGCCGCGGCGGTCAAGCACGACGCCCGTATGGCCGAGGTGCTGCGCCGGGCGCTCTACGCGCGGGTCTCGGCCGACGGCGTCGAGTCCCTCGCCGTGCCGGACGGCACGTACACCTGGCGGGTCCCGGCCCACACGCTCGCGGAGATCATCGCGGCGGTGCGCGCCGAAGAGCCGCCGTACGCCGTCGGACGTGAGCGGGTGCGGGCCCGGGTGGTGCGCTCCATCCAGACGCGGGCCGAACGGCGGGCCGGGCCGCAGCCGGGTGCCTGGGTACGGCGGATCGAACGGGCGCGTGCGCTGACCGCGTACCTCGACGTCGTATGGCCGAAGGTCCGCCCCGAGGAGGTCGTCGCCGGACTCCTCACCGATCCCGGGGCGCTGGCGGAGGCTGCCGACGGGCTGCTGGACGCCGGCGAGCAGAAGGCGCTGCGCTGGGCGCGGCCGCCGCGCTCGTACAAGTCCGCGCGCTGGTCGGCCGCCGACCTCGTTCTGCTCGACGAGGTCGCCGGGCTGATCGAGCACCCCGAGGGGTGCGGCCACATCGTGGTCGACGAGGCGCAGGACCTGTCGCCGATGGAGTGCCGGGCGATCGCGCGGCGGGCTTCCTTCGGCTCGCTGACCGTGCTCGGCGACCTGGCGCAGGGCACCACCCCGTGGTCCGCGCGCCGGTGGGACGTACTGCTGCGCCACCTGGGCAGGCCGGACGCGGCCGTGGTCCCGCTGACGACCGGGTTCCGGGTGCCCACGGCGGTCGTCGAGCTCGCCAACCGGCTGCTGGAACGGCTGGACGTCGACGTACCGGCGGCCCGGTCGCTGCGCCGGGACGGGGAGCTGCGCATCCGGCACACCGACGACCTCCGCGGCGAGACCGTGGCCGCCGTACGGGACGCGCTCGCCCGGGAGGGCTCCGTCGGGGTCGTCACGGCGGACGCCGACGCGGACCGGGTCCGGGAGGCGCTCGCGGCCGCCGGGATCGCGGCGGCGGGGCCGGACGAACCGGGCGCCCGGGTGGCGGTGGTGCCCGCCACCCTCGTCAAAGGGCTGGAGTACGACCATGTCGTGGCCGTCGAACCGGCCGCCGTCGCGGAGGCGGAGGAGCGGGGACTGCACCGGCTGTACGTGGTGCTGACCCGGGCCGTGTCACGACTGGACGTGGTGCACCGCAGGCCACTGCCCTTCTGAACCGGGGCGGGGCATCGGCAGAACGCTCGCCGGGACCGGCCCCGATGGCCGATCCTGTTCCTGCGATGCTCCTCTTCCTCGACGTCGACGGCCCGCTGATCCCCTTCGGGGCGACGGACCGCCCGTACCCGGTGTACGAGGCGGCCGGCGTTCCGCCACAGGCCGCCGCCGACCATCCGCTGCTGGCCCGGATCGATCCCGCCCTCGGCCCGCGGCTGGCGGCCCTGGGCTGCGAACTGGTGTGGGCCACCACCTGGATGGACGACGCCAACTCCACCGTCTCGCCCTGGCTCGGTCTGCCCCCGCTGCCGGTCGTCGAGTGGCCCGACGAGGACGAGCCGCCGGCCCTGCTGCACTGGAAGACCCGGCCACTGGTCGCCTGGGCGGCCGACCGCCCGTTCGTCTGGCTCGACGACGAGATCACCGAGGCCGACCGTGCCTGGGTCGCCGCGCACCACCCCCGGCCCGCCCTGCTGCATCGTGTCGAGCACCGGTACGGGATCACGGACGCCGACCTCACGGCCGTGACGGAGTGGCTGCGGACGAACGGGCGAACCACGTGCCGGTGACCGCGCGGACGGCGGAGGCGGACGGCCGTACGGCCGTCCGGCCGCGGCGGCTGCTGGAGCGGGCCGAACGGGCCGGCCGGGAGGTGGCCGGGCCCCGCGGGTGCTGCGCCTGGGCGCGCCGGAGACGATCGCCGCGACACACAAGTACCGGCGGTTCTGGAGCGGCCGGCCGTCACCTGCTGCCGGCCGGGGTCCGCTCCGGGGAGCAGACCGCGGCGCGAGCAGACCGCGACGCTCCCCCCGGACCATGGCACCGCACCAGTCGGCCCCCGCCCGACCCCGCCGACCTCGACGGCGAGCGCCTTCTGGTGAACGTCGCCCACTGCTCCTTCCGGCTGGCCGCCGATCACCTCTTCCCCTGGGCCACGGCGTGTCGAGGCCGGGGGAGTGGCGGTGATGCGACCCTGGGCGGAGCGTGGCCGGGCGTCGCCCTGCCTCCCCGTTCCGCGGTCGCCGGGGCCCTGGCCGCCGGCCGCCTGGCCCGCCTCGCCTGCGCGCCCTCGGCCTGCGGCTGTGGCCGGTGTGGAGCGGTGAGGTGGAGGGGGCACCCGAGGCGCGGGAGCTGCCGTACGCGGCGAGCGCCCGACCGCCGGAGCCGCCGAGAACGTGGCGTGACACACTTTTGCAAGCAGGTGCTTGCAATTGTTAGCGGAAGTGCGGCAGGGTGGGGGTATGGCATCGCTCAACGTCGGCAATCTCGGTGAGTACCTGCGCGAGCAGCGTCGCAGCGCGCAGCTGTCACTCAGGCAGCTCGCCGATGCCGCCGGGGTGTCCAATCCGTACCTGAGCCAGATCGAGCGCGGGCTGCGCAAGCCGAGCGCGGAGGTGTTGCAGCAGGTCGCGAAGGCGCTGCGCATCTCCGCCGAGACGCTGTACGTCCGTGCCGGCATCCTCGACGCCGAGCGGGACCTGGACGAGGTGGAGACGCGTGCCGTCATCCTCGCCGATCCCACGCTCAACGAGCGGCAGAAGCAGGTGCTTCTGCAGATCTACGAGTCCTTCCGCAAGGAGAACGGATTCGTTGCCGAGGTCGCCGAGGGCGCGGTGGAGGATCGGCCCGACGACACCGCCGTGCGCGGCACCCGCACGGCCGACGCGGGCGATGCCGGTCCGCAGCGGACGGCCGGGTGAGCCGACCCGGGAAAGTTCAGCCGCCGGCCGCCGCGCCGCGGACCACAAGACCCTCAGCCGAATGTGAATCCGGGAGGACCATCACCATGGCCATCACCGACGATCTGCGCAAGACCTTCAGCGACCCGACTCCTCTCTTCTTCGCGGCAGGCACCGCCGACCTGGCGTTCCAGCAGGCCAAGAAGGTGCCCGCCCTGGTCGAGCAGCTGCGCGCCGAGGCCCCGGCCCGCATCGAGGCCGTGCGCAACACCGACCCCAAGGCCGTGCAGGAGAAGGCCGCCGCGCGCGCCAAGGAGGCCGGCGCCAAGGCCAAGGAGGCGCAGGAGGCCCTCCAGACCAGGGTCAACGAGTTCATCGGTGCCCTCGACGGAGACCTGAAGAAGCTCGGCAGCACGATCGACGCGGACCTCAAGAAGCTCGGCGAGTCCGCCCAGGACCTCGCCCTGCGCGGTGTCGGTGTCGCCGCCGAGTACGCCGTGAAGGCCCGCGAGACCTACGAGCGGGTCGCCGAACACGGCGAGCAGGCCGTGAAGACCTGGCGCGGCGAGGCCGCCGAGGGAATCGAGGAGCTCGCCGTCGCCGTCGAGCCGAAGGCCGAGCCGGTCGAGGTCAAGGACGAGCCGAAGCCCGCCGAGCACCGGGCCGAGCCCGCCCCGGCGAAGAAGCCTGCCGCCAGGAAGGCCCCGGCCCCCCGCAAGGCCGCGGCCAAGAAGAGCACACCTCCCGCCAAGTAACGGGTGGCAGCACGCACGGGCCGGGCACCGTTGGGGTGTCCGGCCCGTTGTACGGGTACGGTGGCCGCGTAGGAGTCGGGAGAGAACGGGCGGTGGGCGGCATGTTGATGTTGGGCTTCGCGGGGTTCCTGGGACTACTGAAGATCGTCCTGATGGCCCTCGCGGCGTTCGGGCTGTTCGATGCCGCGTTCCGGCGCGAGGACGCCTTCCGGGCGGCGGACAAGCAGAACAAGATCTTCTGGCTGATCATCCTGGGCATCGCGCTCGTGGTGAGCTACCTGTTCTCGATCCTCTCGATCCTGCCCATCGCGGGCCTGATCGGGAGCATCGTCTACATCGTCGACGTGCGGCCCGCGCTCAGGCAGGTCTCGGGCGGCCGCGGCTGGGGCCGCCGCCGCGGAAGCAGCAGCGACGGTCCGTACGGGCCGTACAACGGCGGCCGCTGACCGGATTCCCCACGGCGGCCGCCGACCGGATTCCCCACGGCGGCCGCCGACCGGATTCCCCACGGCGGCCGCCGACCGGATCCCACACGGCATCCCGGCCCACCTGACCCCCCCCACGAACTCCGTCCGCA